>NZ_CDWTNB010000061.1:1987-20442 GCF_977947065.1 Frankia sp. CgJB1 | reverse complement strand
GGCCGGCATCGCCCTGCTCGCCGACCAGGACCAGCCGCGCCACCGCGAGGCGCTGGCCGCGTTCCAGTTCGCCAACGAGGCGATGGCCGCCCAGCGCCGGCACACGGCGATCGCCCGGCTGCGCGACGAGCAGGGGCTGGACTACGCCGCGGCCACCGCCGCCGTGCGGGCCCGGGGCGCGGGGGAGGCCTCCTGGCGGCCGTTCCAGCTCGGCTTCGTGCTGCTCAACCTGCCCTCCCTGACCGACCCGGCGCACCCGGAGCGGGCCGCGGACGCCACCGCCGTCGTCGATCTGCTGTTCTTCCCCACCGGCGGCGGCAAGACCGAGGCCTACCTCGGCCTGACCGCCTACACCTTCGCGATCCGCCGCCTACAGGGGACCGTCGGCACCGGTACCGTGGCCCGCTCCGGCGAGGCCGGGGTCGCCGTCCTCATGCGGTACACGCTGCGGCTGCTCACCGCCCAGCAGTTCCAGCGGGCCGCCACCCTGGTCTGCGCCGCCGAGGTGCAGCGCCGCGCGGACCCGGCGACCTGGGGTGCCACGCCGTTCCGCATCGGTCTGTGGGTCGGCGGCGGGGTGTCCCCGGACCGGTTCGAGGACGCCCGCGACCAGGTCGGCGAGGCGCGAGAGGCCGGCGACGGCAAGCGGGCCAACGTCCTGCAGACCCTGAGCTGCCCGTGGTGCGGCAGCGCGTTCGGGGCCCATACTGACGCCCACGTCGACGAGGACCTCCGCCGGGTGCTGCTGTACTGCCCGAACGGCGAGGGGGCCGACGCCTGCCCGTTCTCCCGGCGGGCGGCGCCCGACGAGGGCCTGCCGGTGCTCACCGTCGACGAGGAGATCTACCGCTACGCCCCGAGCCTGGTCATCGCCACCGTCGACAAGCTCGCCCAGCTGCCCTGGCGCGGCGAGGCGGGGATCCTGTTCGGCCGGGTGAGCCGACGCTGCCCCCGGCACGGGTACCTCCACGACGACCTCGACGCCCGCACCGGCTGCGGCGAGCGTCACCACAGCCGCGGCAGGCGGCCCGCCGTGACCAGCGAGCCGGTCGTCCGGCTGCGCCCGCCTGATCTGATCATTCAGGACGAGCTGCACCTGATCTCCGGTGCGCTCGGCACCACCGTCGGCCTGTTCGAGAGCGCGGTCGACGAGCTGTGCACCTGGCCGGTCCCGGCCGGCGCGCTCACCGGCCCGAAGATCGTGGCCTCGACGGCGACCACCAGGCGGGCCCGCGACCAGGTGCTCGGCGTCTTCGGCCGCGGCCTCGCCGTCTTCCCGCCCCAGGTGATCGACGTGACCGATACGTTCTTCTCCCGGCGGGTCCCGGTCACCCCGGGCCGGCGCTACCTCGGCGTCTGCGCGCACGGGACGAGGATGAAGTCCGCCGAGATCCGCCTCGCCGAGATCCTGCTCCTCGCCGGCCAGACCCTGTTCGACCGGCACGGCACCCCCGTCGAGCCCTACCTGACCCTCGTCGGCTACTTCAACGCCACCCGCGAGCTCGCCGGTATGCGCCGCTACCTCGACGACGACGTCACCACCCGGGTGCGTACCCACGGCCGGCGCAAGGGGCTCGCTAACCGCATCGTCACCGGTACCGGCATGCTCGCGATCTCGGAGCTGACCTCCCGGGTCTCGTCGGCGGACATCAGCGAGGTGTTGGGCCGCCTGGAGATCCCCTTCGACCCCGAGCTCGACACTTCCGCGCGGCGGGAGGCCGTCGCCGAGAACGTCCGTGCATCGTTCCGGAGCAGGGAGCGGGACCGGCGGGCACCGCACCCCCTCGCCGAGCGCACTCGCGCCCGGAGCAACCAGGACCGGATCCCGGTCGACGTGGTGCTCGCGACCTCGATGCTCCAGGTCGGGGTGGACGTCTCCCGGTTCGGGCTGATGGCCGTGATCGGCCAGCCGAAGAACACCGCCGAGTACATCCAGGCGTCCTCCCGGGTCGGCCGGGACGCTGGCCGCCCGGGTCTCGTCGTCACCCTGTACAACTGGGCCCGGCCGCGGGATCTCGCCCACTACGAGGACTTCGAGCACTACCACGCGACCTTCTACCGGCAGGTGGAGGCGCTGTCCGTGACCCCGTTCACCCGCCGCTCCCTCGACCGGACCACCACCGGCACGTTCGTCGCCGCCGTCCGGCACGCCGACGAGGCGAACACCCGCAACGTCGACGCCCACAGCGTGGACCTCGCCGGCCCGGCGGTCAGCGGAGTGATCGACCGGCTGCTGGCCCGTGCCGAGGCCGTCGCCCGGCCGCGCGGCCGGGAGTACCTCGAGGAACGGATCCGGCAGCTGATCGAGAGGTGGGAGCTGGCGAGGACGGGCCCGTCCCGCATCGGCTATCGCACGGCCGGGGGACAGCAGCGAGTCACCGGCCTGCTGGAGCCCGCCGGGCACGTCCGCTGGGACGTTCTCACCGTCGCCCAGTCGATGCGGGAGACTGAGCACGAGATCAACCTGCTGGTGCCCGGCCCCGCCGAGATCTTCACCCCCGCCTACGGCGAGCCGGGCTGGGCGTTCGGCGCGCCGCCGGACGCCGACGGTACCGGTGAGATCGGGAGCAGCGGGGAGATCGGGAGCAGCGAGGCGGACGGCAGGGATGACGAGGTAGTGGACGACGAGGCCGCCCCGGTCGGGGACGAGCTGGGGGAGACGGCCTTCGTGGCGGCACGGGCGGGCCGTCCGGCGCGGTCGGCCCGCGCGGCGCTCCCCGGGAAGGGCATCTGATGGTCACGGCGTTCCACCGGCGGGTCGGCGCGGTCCGGCCCAGTCACCTGATGTTCACCAGCGGTGTCGGCGCGCTCGTCGACCTGCCGAACTTCTCCGCGATCGTCCGCGGCGTCGACGACTGGGACTACCGCAACGTCCCCGAGTACCAGCCGATCGTCGAGCCGCGGTTGCTCGCCGCCGTGCGGCGGCTGTATGACCGGGGCGTCACCGAGCTGCGCCCGGCCCCGTGGGCGGAGACCGACGCGGGCGACCGCAGCGGGCAGGGCGCCCGGATCGGCGTGCCCACCGTGCCGTTCCCGAACTGGCTGCGCTGCACTGCCTGCAACGAGCTGGATGTGATCGCCTCCCGCGCGTTCGGGTTCGAGAACCCGTGGCTGACCCGGCCCCAGGACGCCCGCTTCTTCCACGGCACCTGCGGGCGGAAGAAGACCGGCCGCCGGCCGCTCGCGGTGGCGGCCCGCTTCGTGCTCGCCTGCACCGCGGGGCATCTCGACGACTTCCCCTACCCGATGTTCGTGCACCGGGGCGCGCAGTGCGCCAAGGCGAGTCATCCCCGGCTGCGGATGGAGGACCGCGGCGGCAACCTCGGCGCCAACGTCGAGATCCGGTGCGTGAACTGCGACGCCCGGCGCAACATCCGGGAGGCCATGGGACGCCGGGGGGCGGAGCACCTGCCACGCTGCCGGGGCCGCCATCCCCACCTGGGGACCTTCGCCGATGGCGGGTGCCCGCAGGAGTCCCGCCTGCTCGTCGTCGGCGCATCCAACCAGTGGTTCGCCCAGACGCTGCCGGTGCTGTCGGTGCCGCGGACCGGCGCCAGTGAGCTGGCGGTCAAGGTCGAACAGCACTGGACCGCCCTGGAAGGTCTTCCCACGGTGTCGATGCTGGCCTGGGCGTGCGCGCAGACCGCGGTGCTGCGCGAGTTCGCCCGATGGACGGACGAGGAGATCTGGGCTGCCGTCGAGCGGCATCGCGCCGCGATCGAAACCGGCCCGGCCCCGGGTGCCGACGCCGACGACGAGCGGGCCTACCCGGATCTGCGCACCCCGGAGTGGGAGATCTTCTCCTCCGCCGTCCTCCCCGAACCCACCGACGATTTCGCCCTGCGCCGCGAGCCCGGCGGTGTGCCGGCGCCGCTTGCCGGCTGCTACGCCGACGTCGTGCAGGCCGAACGCCTGCGGGAGGTACGGGCGCTGACCGGGTTCACCCGGCTGGACGCGCCCGACCCGGACGACCCCGACCTCGTCATCCGGGCGCCGCTGGCCCGTGGGCCGGCTTCCTGAGTACCGGCGAGCGAGGTCCGCGGCGAGGGCATGTTCCTGCGGGTGCCCGAGGAGATCCTCGGCCCGTGGGCGCGCCGCGTCGCGGACAGTGTCGCGATGCGCGAGCACCGCGACGCCTACAGCCGATTCCGGGTGAACCGCTACTCCGACCGGATCGCCGGGGACTTCGATCCCATGCAGGGCTGGCCCGGGGAGCGCTTCCTCGCCCTGCACACCCTGTCCCACCTGCTCATCCGGACCATCGCGCTGGAGTGCGGCTACAGCTCGGCCAGCCTGAGCGAACGCATCTACGCCGGGGACGACGGCGACCCGCGCGGCGGCATCCTCATCTACACGGCCGTCCCGGACGCGGAGGGCACCCTGGGCGGGCTGGTGTCGCTGGCCGAGCCCGACCAGCTGCTCCGGCTGACCCGCCGGGCCCTCGCCGACGCCCGGCATTGCTCGTCCGATCCACTGTGCGCCGAGCGGCTGCCGTCGGCGCCCGCCGACTTCCTGCACGGCGCCGCCTGCCACGTCTGCCTGTTCGTGTCCGAGACGACCTGCGAGCGTGGCAACCGCTTCCTCGACCGCCGGTTCGTCGTGCCCCTCGGAGACGAGCCGCAGGACCGCGCCCTCGCCCTGTTCGGCGGGCTGCCGTGAACGGGCTGCCGTGAAGACGAGCGGCCGGGACACGGCGAGCTCCGCGGCTGCCACGGCCACAGACACGGCCACGGTCACCGCCACCGACATCGCCCGGCTGGCCGGAGTCGGGCGGGCCGCGGTCAGCAACTGGCGGCGCCGGTTCGCCGACTTTCCCGCACCCGTCGGGGGGACATCGACCAGCCCGCTGTTCGCGCTGACCTCCGTGGCGGACTGGCTCACCCGGCATGACCGACCGTTCCAGATCGAGGCGGCCGACCAGGTATGGCAGCGGATCCGGGGGGCCGTCGACGATCCGCGCCTCGGTGAGGTGACCGGCCATCTCGGGGGGTTCCTCATCCAGCGCCAGCGGGATCCCGCGGGCGCCACGGCGCTGCTCGGGGAGAGCGACGCGGTGGCGGCCGTATCCCTAGAACCGGCGATCGCCCGCGCCGTGCCGGAGCTTCCCGGTGGTTTCCCCGACACCTGGGAGACCGGGTGGGTGGCGATCGCCCGGGTCGCCGCCGAGGCGGCGGACCGGCACGGCCACGCGGAGCTCTTCGACGCGCTGCGCGCCCGCTACCGCGAGGTCTGCTCCCGGCAGGTGGCGGAGCCTCCGCGGGCGGTCGGGGAGCTGATGGTGACCCTCGCCGGCCTGCGCGGCCGGGCGGGGGCCGCCACGGTGCTCGACCCGGCCTGCGGGGTCGGCGGGCTGCTGGAGGCGGCCCGGGCCGCGGGGGCGGGCCGCCTGCTCGGCCAGGACGTCAACCCGACGATGGCGCGGGTGAGCGCCGTCGGACTGCTGCTGCGGGGTGGTGACGCGCGGATCGTCGCGGGCGACTCGCTGCTCGCCGGCGCCTTCGCCGGGGAACGGGCCGACGCGGTCCTGTGCGCCCCGCCGTTCGGGCAGCGTTGGGGCTACGACGAGCTGCTCGGCGCGCCGTGGTGGCGCCACGGTGTTCCACCGCGGGGGGAACCCGAGCTGGCCTGGGTGCAGTACTGCCTGGCGCACGCCCGGGACGGCGCGCCGGTGCTGGTCATCATGCCGGCGGCCGCCGCGTCGCGCCGGGCCGGGCGCCGCATCAGGGCGAACCTGCTGCGTGCCGGGGAACTGCGCGCCGTGCTGGGGCTGCCGCCCGGGCTGTTCCCGACGGGATCGGCCTCGGATCTGTGGGTGCTCCGCCGCGGTGCCGGCCCCGATGCCGGCCCCGATGCCGGTTCCGGCGGGCCCGGGGCGACGTCCGCTCAGGTACTGCTGGGCCTGGCGCACGGTGAGATCGCCGTCGTCGAAGCGGCCTGGGCGTTGTTCGTCGCCGCCGGCGGGTTCGGCGGCGACACCGCCGATCTGCCGGCGGGATTCCGGCGGATGTGCGTTGCGGACCTCCTCGACGACGAGGTCGACGTGAGCCCGCGACGCTACATCGACCATTCTCCGGAAAGAACCGCTGTCGGTGAGTTCCCTGCTGTCGGTGAGTTCCCTGCCGTCCGGGAGGATTTCCTGGCGATGGTGGCCTCGTTGTCCTCGGCGGTTCCCCTCCTGACCCCACCGAGGGGATCCGGACCGGCGGACCGGCTGGCTTCGCCGAGTGTCACGCCGAGCGTCACGATCGGTGAGTTGGCGAAAGCCGGATCGTTGACGGTCCTGATGGCCCCGTTGCAGACCAGGGCCGGGGTCGGTGACCTGCCGCTGCTCACCGCGGGCGACGTCCGGCATGGGCGGGGCCCGTCGGGCCGGACGGAGGAACTGGCCGGAATGCTCGTTCTCCGGCCCGGCGACGTCGTCTGTGTGACGGCGCCGGGGGAGACCACGGCCCGGGTCGTCGAGGACGCGGGTGCCGTTCTCGGGCCGCGGGTGGTGCTCCTGCGGGGCGATCCCGACCGGCTCGATCCGTACTTCCTGGCCGGGATCCTGCGGGCGGCCGGCCATCGGGCGCACGGGCGATCCGGTGGCGGTGCGGACGCCCAGGCCGCCGGCCGCTCGGGTGGATCGTCGCCGCCCGCCGGCCTGCGGCGGGTCCGGATACCGGTTCTCCCGCTGGCCGAACAGCGTTCCCGGGGGCTCGACTTCCATCGCCTCACGATGGTCGAGAAGTCGCTGCGCGACGCGGTGGAACTGGCCGAGACCATCGTCCGGCTCGGTCATCTCGGAATCGCCGACGGAAGCCTGCGGGGCGGGGCGACAGGTCCCGTGTAATGACGCCCCTGCCCGGTGTGCGGGTCCGGCCGAAGCCTTGTCCTGGTAACGGTGAAGGCGGCGCGGTGCAACCGGAATCAGCAACCCGACAATGCTGTGGCCGGCCGACAATGCCCTGGCCGATGCCGTTTCCGGGTGGGGGTAGTGTTCCCGGGGATCGGGCGGGAAGGGGCGGGGGCACGGTGGCCGCGCGGTGGATGATCGACAGGCGGTATGAGCTCGAGGCTGTTCCATTGGCCAAAGGCGGAATGGGTAAGGTCTGGGTCGGCCGGGATGTGAAACTCGACCGGGAGATCGCGGTCAAGTTCGTCCGTTTTCCCGACGGCCAGCCGGACCAGGAGCTGATCCGCCGGTTCATCCGGGAGTCCCGCATCACCGCCCGCCTGTTGCATCCGGGGGTGCCGGCGGTGTACGACGCGGGTACCCACGAGGGGCGTCCCTACCTGGTCATGCAGCGGGTGCACGGCCTCAGCGTGGCGGATCTTGTCGCCGAGCAGGGCGCGCTGCCCGTCGGCTGGGCCGCCGCGATCGCCGCCCAGGTGGCCTCGGTGCTCGCGGTGGCGCACCGGGCGTCGCTCGTGCACCGCGACCTCAAACCGGCGAACCTGATGCTGGAGCCGGACGGCACTGTGAAGGTGCTGGACTTCGGGCTCGCCGTCGCGCTCGACCGGACCAACCTGTCGAAGATCACGGCGACCGGCCAGCACCTCGGCAGCCCCGCCTACATGGCGCCCGAGCAGGTGCTTGCCGGCCTGAGCACGCCGGCCACCGACATCTACGCGCTGGGTGCCACGCTGTTCGAGATGTTGACCGGTCAGCGGCTGTTCGCCGGTTCGTCGTCCTACACGGTGATGAACAAGCAGGTCGAGGAGGTCCCGGCGCGGGTGCGGTCGCTGCGCGCCGACGTGCCGGGCGGCCTCGACGAGCTGGTCGCCGCGATGCTGCGCAAGGCGCCGGAGGATCGCCCGTGCAGCGTGGAGAAGGTGTACGCGGCGTTGATCGGATCCGTGGTGGGCCTCGGCCCGCTTCCCGGGGCCGTCGACGACGCCGCGGACAACCCGGTACGGCTGTACGCGGCGGTCGCGGCCCGGGTGGTACCGCGCGGGGCGGCCCCGAACACTGCCCCCTCCACCCGGAGATCCACTGCTGGGCCGCCCGGGGAGCCCGATGGCGGGATCAGGCGGTCCGATCTTCGTCGTGCCCGGGACGAGGCTCGGACGTTGGCCCGGGCCTCCCGCTACAGTCAGGCCGCCGGTGTGCTGGCGGCGGCGGTGGACCGGGCCGGTCGTTCCCTCGGCCACGACAGCGCGGATGTGCTCGCGCTCCGTCTCGATCTGGCGGACCACCTGTTCGAGGGCGGCGACTTCCGCCGCGCCGTGGACGGCTACCGCACGCTTCTCGTCGATCTTGTCCACCGGGACGCTCCGGACAGCGAGCGGGTTCTGCGCTGCCGCCTGCGGGAGGCGACCTGCCGGGCCCTGATCGGTGAGACCGGCCAGGCGCTCGAACAGCTTCGTGGGCTGCTGGAGGACGAGATCAGGGTGTTCGGTGCGGACGACGCCCAGGTCTTCGAGCTGCGACGGCAGATCGGGCTGTTGCAGCTCGGCGCCGGCCATCGGGCGTCGGCCGCCGAGACCCTCTCGGCGCTGCTCGCCGATCTGCTCAGGGTCTGGGGGACGGAGCATCCGATGGTGCCTGTCGTCCGGGAGTTGCTGGCCGGTGCCGGCGGTTGATCGACGGCGGAATCGACCGTCATGAGAGTCCCATCCCGTCTGTCGTGGGGTTGTGGTGGGGGGCACGCCGGGGCAGGACGGCACCGTACAGTCGGACGGTGACGAAGCTGGGAAAGCCCCGTGGCGTATGATCCCGCTTCCCAGGCTGGTCCCCAGGCCGGTACCCATCTCGGTACCCAGGTTGGTACCCAGGCATCGCCACCGCTCGGTTCGGGCGCCGCACCGGCGGGTCCGTCCGGGCGAATTCGTTCCAGGAGAATTCGTCCCGGGCGAAGTGGTCGTGCACCGGTCGTTTACCACCAAGCGGCTCGTCTTCGTCCGCGCGGGTCACGTGGTCGGCCACGATGAGCGCGGCCTGCGGCTGTGGATCCCGCATGGCTGCCCGATGGCCGTCGAGCTGAGCACGGACGGTCGCGGCCTGCGCGACATGCCGTTCGCCGAATGGATCCGCCAATCCACGGTGCTGGTGGAGAGGGCTTGGCCTGGGCCGAACATCCTTATGATGATCCCGCCGGCGGGTGCGCACTCGGTGTGGTGGTTCTGGGACCGGCAGGGGCGGTTCGCCCGTTGGTACATCAACCTCGAGGCACCTGCCGTGGCCTGGCGCCACGACGGACTCGTCGGGGTGGACACGACCGACCACGACCTCGACCTGTGGGTCTCCCCGGACCGGACCTGGCAGTGGAAGGATGAGCACGAGCTCGCGGAACGGCTCGCGTTTCCCGAGCACTACTGGGTCACCGACGCGGCGGCGGTGCGGGCCGAGGGCGAGCGGCTGCTGCGGCTCGTCGAGACGGGGGCGTTCCCGTTCGACGGCACCTGGTGCGACTTCCAGCCGGACCCGTCCTGGCGCACACCGGCTACCCTGCCGCCTGGCTGGGACCGCCCGCGGGCGCCGGGCACGACCGGAACCGGCCCGCACTGACGGCGATGTCGACGGCCGGCGATGTCAACAGCCGGCTACGTCGAGAAGGCCCACCCTGACCAGCGGGCCACCGTCACGATGATCGCCGGCCCGGCGGGCGGGGCGGCCTGGTACTGGTCATATCGGGTGATGAGCAGTTCGATGGCAGCGGCGTGTCCGGGTTCGCCCGCCCGGACCCAGCGTACGAACCCAGCGTACGGACTCACCGTAGGGTCCCACCGGATGGATGCGGCCCCAGGGGGCGGGACGCGATGCGCCGTCCATGCGCCAGACTGGTCAGATGTCTGCCACCCTCGTCGCGTCCGGTCTCACCGTCACCCGCGGTGGGGCGACCGTCCTCGACGGCGTCTCCCTCACCGTCGCGCCCGGCGACCGTCTCGGCGTGGTGGGGCCCAACGGCGTCGGCAAGTCGACGTTGTTGCGTGCCCTCGCCGGGCAGGTGGCGCTCGACGCGGGCCGGGTGGATCTCGCGCCGCCGACCGCCAACGTCGGCCTGCTCCCCCAGGAACCCGACCGCGACCCCGGGGAGACCCTGCGGGCCTTCCTCGCCCGTCGCACCGGCGTCGCCGCGGCGCAGGCCGAGCTCGACGCCGCGACCGAGGCGTTGGCCCTGGGCACGTCCGGGGTCCCTGGCACGTCTGGGGCTCCTGGCACGTCTGGGGTCGACGACCGCTACAGTGTCGCCCTGGAGCGGTGGCTGGCGATCGGCGCGGCCGACCTCGACGCCCGCGCCGAGGAGGTGTGCGCCGATCTCGGTCTGCCCGCGGGCGCGCTCGACAGCCCGACGACGGCGTTGTCCGGCGGGCAGGCCGCCCGGGGATCGCTGGCCGGCGTCCTGCTGTCCCGGTTCGACATCACCCTGCTCGACGAGCCCACCAACGACCTCGACTTCGACGGGCTGGAACGGCTCGAGCGGTTCGTCCAAGGCGTGCCCGGGGCGCTGGTCGTCGTCAGCCACGACCGCGAGTTCCTCGACCGCACCATCGACACCGTCGCCGAACTCGATCCGCACCGGCACGGCCTCACCCTCTTCGCCGGCGGATGGACGGCGTACCTGCAGGCCCGGGAGGTCGCGCGGCGTCAGGCCCGGGAGCGGTACGAGGAGTACGCCGGCCAGCGGGCCGATCTCGTCGCCCAGGCGCAACGCCAGCGGGAGCAGGCGGTGCGGGGTTCGGTGCGGGCGAAGTGGCGGATGCCCGACGGTGACCGGGCCGCCAAGGGAGCCCGGATCGAGGCGGCGACGAAGAGCGCGGCCAGGGTCCGGTCCATCGAGTCCCGCCTCGACCGGTTGGCGGAGGTCGAGGAGCCTCGCAAGGAATGGCAGCTGCGCATGTCGATCGCCGCCGCGCCCCGGTCGGGCGATGTCGTCGCGACGTTGACCGGCGCGGTGGTGGCCCGATCGGGCTTCACTCTGGGGCCGGTCGACCTGACGATCGCGTGGGCGGACCGGGTGGTGATCACCGGGCCGAACGGCGGGGGCAAGACGACCATGCTGGGTGCGCTGCTCGGCCGCATCCCCCTGGCCCGGGGGCACCAGGCACTCGGGTCCGGCGTGCGGCTCGGCGAGATCGACCAGGCCCGCGGCCTGTTCCGGGGTGAGGCTACGGCGCTGGCCGTCGCCGAGCGGGCGACCAGCTGGCCGGCGGGCGAGGTGCGCACCCTGTTCGCGAAGTTCGGTCTCGGCCCGGATCAGGTCACTCGGCCGGCGGCGTCCCTGTCACCGGGAGAACGCACCCGGGCGGGGCTCGCGCTGCTGCAGGCGGTCGGCGTGAACTGCCTGGTGCTCGACGAACCCACCAACCACCTCGACCTTCCGGCGATCGATCAGCTCGAACAGGCGCTGGCCGGCTATGCGGGCACCCTGCTGCTCGTCACCCATGATCGGCGCATGCTCGACACGGTCGCCGTGACTCGCCGGCTGCACGTCGACGGCGGCCTCGTCACCGAGAAGCCCCTCGTCACCGAGAAGCCATTGTGACGGGCCGCTGAGAACGTCAGGAGCCGGTGTTCGGCCAGAATGCCGCCTGGGGGAACGGGGAGTCCGTGGTGGTCGCGGAACCGAGCACGACGTTGTTCGGGGTGACGGCGTTGCCCGCGCTCACCGGTCCTCCGAGGGTGCCCAGATCGGTCAGCCGGCCGCGGTACCAGCGGAACGCGTGGCTGCCTTGACCCGAGGGCGCCGTCCCGCACACCACACCATGATCATTGAGGTCGAGAAGCTCCAGCGGGCCGAGCGGTGAGGTGATCGGGATGCGGCGGCCCGCGATCCACAGGAACCCGCCATCTGACGATCCGAGGCTGCGCACCAGCACCTGACCGAGACTGTTCACGGCGACCGCCTCGCTGTGCAGGTCACTGCCGAGGGTCCCGAGATCGGTCATGCGGCCGCGGTCCCACAGGAACGCGCGGGAATAGCCGTCCGAGGTCTCGCTGGTCCCCACGACCTGCCTGGCGTTGTTCACGTCGGCGACGACGGTCGAGGAACCGCCGAGAGTCCCGAGATCCGACATCGTGCCGGCTGACCAGAGGAACCCGTGGCTGGCGCCCTCCCGGGTGAGGCTGTTACCCGCCACCCTTCCCTGCACCGTGACGGCCACGGCGGAACTCAATGGTCCGCCAAGTGTGCCCAGATCCGTCATCGTGCCGTTTGACCATCGGTAGGCGTGCTGCTCGCCCGTCTTGGTGGTGCTGGTCCCCACGATGAATCCGGTGTCGCTGACGTCGACCGCGGTACTGGACCGCCCGCTCTGGGTGGGGGTGCCGCCGAGGAATCCTAGCGACTGATAGATGCCACGGTTCCAGCGGAACGCCTCCCGGCTGTAACGCGTGATGTTCTCGCCGACGACCACGCCGGCCTCGCTCACCGCGGCCGGCCGGCTGTTCCCCGGCAGGCCGTGCACCGTACCGCCGCGGTAGACGAACCCACTGAGCTCGGATGGTGAGGTCTGCCAGTAGCCCGCGAGAAGGCCTGCGGTGTTGCCGCCGGTGAGGAGACCGGAGGCCCCGGCCGGGGATGGAATGTCCACGACGGCGGGTCGGGCGGGCGCAGGTGGGGAGGACGGCGCCGCGGTGGCCGCGTCCGCCGCGGTGGCGGAGCCGAGGTAGCCGAGCGACCAGGGCACGAGGGTCGTGGCCACCGTGGCGGCACGGATGAATGTCCTTCGATCGTTCATCGCGAAATGATCTCCTCTGGCCGGCTGTCACGGTCAGCCGTCGACGGTTATCGGCCGACGTCGGTCGACCGGCTGGAGGAGTTCGTGGAGCCATCACGCAATGCCAACTCTCCGAGGCCGGAGGATTGCAACATGATCTACCGTCGTCAATCAACGACACGCTGGCGCCGTCGGCGGCTCACCCTCTCGGCTCGGCGGTGGCGGTCGGGTGGGCGGTGGCGGTCGGGTCGGGACGAAGCACGATGTTTCACCACCAGGCCGGGTGCACCGGTGGGACACTGACTGGGTGAATGCGCTCGGGACGAGCTGTGACTCCGCGCCGGCAGCGATGCCCTCTGACGCCCGGCGGATCCTTGTCGTCGGCAGCGGCGGGGCGGGCAAGAGCACCTGGCGCGCGAGCTCGCGCGCCAGACCGGACTGCCGCTCGTGCATCTCGACCGGTACTTCTGGCAACCGGGATGGGTCGAGACACCCACGGCGCAATGGCGGTCCGTCGTCGCCGACCTCGTCGCCGAGCCCGCATGGGTGATGGACGGGAACTACGGCGGCACGCTGGACCTGCGCATTCCCGCCGCCGACCTCATCGTGTTCCTGGACCTGTCGCGGCGGATCACCATCCCACGAGTACTGCGACGCTGGGCACGGTGGCACGGACGGAACCGTCCCGACCTCGCCGCGGGCTGCCCGGAACGGCTCGACCTCGCTTTTCTCACCTGGCTGTGGAGATATCCGAGTACCAGCCGCAACCGTCTCGCCGACAGCATCGCCGAACACCACGCCGGACACCGGGTCGTTCGCCTGTGTACCCCGCGTGAGGTTCGTCTCTGGCTGGCCGCCGTGGCCTATTCGGGAGTTCCAGCGGCCCGCCGGTGACGGCCAACCGGCTGTGCCCGGTCATCGGCTAGCCGTTGCCCGACCGTCGCCCGGTGAATTTGGGGGACCTGAGCACGGTCTGCGGTCCCTGGACCGTGCCTTGCTCCCCACAATGTGGCCGCCGTCGGCGTTTCCCGCGCCCGAGGGTTCCCCGCGGTGGTGGGTATGACGGTACTGAGCACCTGTGCGCTCTGTTGGCGTAGCGTGCTCGCTCGGGCTCCGCCGGACGCCGGGGGACCGCGCCAGGGGCCGGGGAGACCGCGCCGGACGCCTGGCTGACCCGGGCATGACCCGGATCGGAGACCGGGTAGAACCCGGGCATGATCTGACGACCGTGACGCGAAGGGCCGATAGTGAGCGCAGTGATCATCGACGGCAAGGCCGTCGCCCGCAGAGTGAGTGAGAACGTGGCCAGGGAGGTCGCCGAGTTCCGCGACCGGACCGGCCTCCAGCCCGGCCTCGCGACCGTGCTCGTGGGTGATGACCCCGCGTCCGCCGTGTACGTCGGCGGCAAGCGTCGGGCCTGCCTCGAGGCCGGCATGGCCGACCTGCATCAACACCTGCCGGCCGACACCTCCCAGGAGAAGGTCGCGGCACTCCTGGACGATCTTGCCGCCGATCCGGCCGTGTCGGGTATCTTGCTGCAGCTTCCGGTGCCCGAAGGCTTGGACGGGGCCGCGCTCGTCGGCCGGATCCCACCCGGGAAGGACGTTGACGGGCTCACCACCGCCAGCGTCGGTCTGCTCGCCCGGGGTCTGCCGGGTCTGCGGCCCTGCACACCGTCCGGAATCATCGAGTTGCTGGACTCCTACGATGTCGAGTTGTCCGGTACGCCCACGGTTGTCGTCGGTCGTTCCGAACTGGTCGGTCGTCCGGTGGCACAGCTGCTGGTGGGACGTAATGCGACTGTAACTATCTGTCACTCCCGTACGCGGGACTTGGCGGCGGTCTGTCGCGGCGCCGACGTGCTCGTCGTCGCCGCGGGAAAACAGGCGATCATTGGCGTCCACGCGGTGAAGCCAGGCGTTACCGTCATCGACGTCGGCATGCACCGGACCCCGCAGGGCCTGCGGGGCGACGTGGATTTCGAGGCGGTGCGCGAGGTGGCCGGGAAACTGACCCCGGTGCCGGGCGGGGTGGGGCCGATGACGATCGCGATGCTGCTGCGCAACACCCTGCTCGCTGCGCAGGCCGCCGCCGGTGCTGACGGTCCGGGCTGACGGTCACCACGAGCCGCTTGCCGCACCGAGTCACACCCCGGACTTGCGGGTCACATCCCTGACGTGAAGGTTTTCATCGGTTCTTCGCCCGTCGGCCGGTGGGGCCGACGGGTTCTGTCGGTGGCATGCGCCAGAATCGCCATCGTTGGGACAGGATGTGCGTTCGGCGTGGGGAGACGGGCATGACCAGCGGGGACGAGTCCGAGGTCGGGGGCGGCGGCGGGTCGGCGGCACGGGCGGAGACCCGCCGGCAGCACCATCCCCGCCAGTGCCGGCACCACCAGCGGCACAGTTCCCGCCGGGGCCGATGCGGTGCGGAACGCTCCCGGGGACGGCAACGGTACCCCGGCGGATTCCGCTTCCGGCCCCGCCGGTTCCGGTGGCCGTCCGGCGCGCGCCCGCCGGCCACGCATCGTCTACGTCTTCGCGGTCCTGGCTGTCGGCTGGCTCCTGCTCGGCGGCGTCGGCGGATCCTACCAGGGTAAGCTCAGCGAGGTCCAGAAGAACGACAACGCCGCCTACCTCCCGAACTCGGCCGAGTCGACCAAGGTCGACACCGCGTCGCGGCAGTTCCGCTCTGTGCAGACGATTCCCGGCTTCGTCGTCTACGATCGCCAGGGCAGGCTGACCGCGCAGGACAAAGCTAAGATCACCGCCGACGTGAGGTCCTTCGCCGGGATCCACGGGGTGGACGCCGGTCAGCTCGGGCCGCCCCAGTTTGCCCGCAACGGCGCTGTGGCCGCCGTGGCCGTGCCGCTCGTCGCCCAGGACGGCGGCCGGGAGGTCAAGGGTGATGAACTCGTCGACGTCGAGAAGGCTGTCGTCGCGGCCGCCCGCGACGGGGCACCGGCCGGTCTCGCCGTGCACCCGGCCGGGCCGGGGGGTCTGCTCGTCGCCTTCATCGAGGCGTTTTCCGGCATCGATGGGCTGTTGCTGCTCGCCGCGGGCCTTGTCGTCGTGGGCATCCTGCTGTTCGTTTACCGCAGCCCGGTGCTGTGGTTCTTCCCGCTGTTCAGCGCGGTGCTCGCGCTCGGCGTCTCGGCGCTGATTATCTACCCGTTGGCCAAGAACGACGTCCTCACCCTCAACGGGCAGAGTCAGGGCATCCTGTCGGTGCTGGTCATCGGCGCCGGCACCGACTACGCACTGCTGCTGGTGAGCCGCTACCGGGAGGAGTTGCACACCTACCCCAGCCGGGTCCAGGCGATGATTGCGGCCTGGCGGGGCGCCGCTCCGGCAATCATCGCCTCGGCGGCGACGGTGATCCTCGGTGAGCTGAACTCCACCCGCAGCCTCGGGCCGGTAGCGGCGATCGGCATCGCCTGTACGGCCCTGATCATGCTGATCTTCCTGCCGGTGTTCCTGGTGATCGCCGGACGCTGGATCTTCTGGCCTCGCATTCCCCGCGTCGACCACCAGGTCGACCTCACCGGTCACGGTCTCTGGGCACGCTTCGCCGGGGGCCTCGTCCGCCGGGCCCGGTGGGCCTGGATCGTCACGACGGTCGTGTTGCTGGCCTGCTCGTCCCTGATCGTCACCCTGAAAGTCGACGGCCTGTCGACGACGGACAGCCTGACGGGGCGGCCGGAGGCGATCGTCGGCCAGGAGATCTTCGACGCCAACTTCAGCCAGGGGGAGGGCGCCCCGGCCGTCATCATCACCAACACCGCTGCCGCCGTGGACGTCATCGCCGCCGTTCGGAAGGTCGACGGCGTCGCCACCGCTCCCGGCTCGGTCTGCGTGGAGGTCGACTACCCCAAACTCGCCGCCCGGTCGGCGTCCGGCGGGCGCCCGGCGGCGAGGGGTCCCGACGGCTGCGCACCCGCGTCGGTCCAGGTCGCCCCGGTCGACGGTCGAATCGCCATCGACGCCGCCATCGTCTACCGCTATGACACCGCCGAGGCTTACAACACGATCACTGAGATCCGACGGGTCGTCCGGGAGGTGCCCGGGGCGGACGCCCTGGTCGGTAGCCAGTCGGCGATCAATCTCGACACCCAGAACGCCTCGCGCCACGACCGCAATCTGATCATCCCGATCGTGCTGGTCGTCATCCTCCTTGTGCTCGGCGTCCTGCTGCGGGCACTGCTCGCCCCGGTCCTCCTGATCGCGACGGTGGTGCTCTCGTTCGCCGCGACGCTGGGCGTGAGCGCGGTGGTGTTCAACCACGTCTTCGGGTTCGCCAACGCGGATCCCGGCTTCCCGCTGTTCGCGTTCATCTTCCTCGTCGCCCTGGGGATCGACTACAACATCTTCCTGATGACCAGGGTCCGGGAGGAGACCCTCATCCACGGCACCCGTAGCGGCATCGTGCGCGGCCTCGCGGTCACGGGCGGGGTCATCACCTCGGCCGGGATCGTCCTCGCCGGGACGTTCGCCGTACTCGGCGTCCTCCCGCTGGTCTTCCTGGCTCAGTTGGGTTTCTCGGTGGCCTTCGGGGTGCTGCTGGACACGGTTCTGGTCCGCTCGGTCCTCGTGCCGGCACTGAGCCATGACCTCGGTCCGAAGATCTGGTGGCCCTCGAAGCTCTCCCGACACGCACTCGCCCGGCCCGGCCTCCGCGCCAGGACCGAAGCCAACGCACGTCCCTGATGCCCGGGCACCCGACGACTGCTGGTGACGTGCTGTAGTCGCCGGCCGGGGTGGCAGGAGGCGCACCCGCCGCCTGGAAAGATCTCGTTCCGCCCAAGGAACTGGATCCTCGTCCCGTGGCGATCCGGGCTGCCCTATCGGCCCCCCGTCCTCGGCGGAGGGTGCCGGACCCAGCCGCACGGGAACGGACTTTCGATGCCGGTGAGGCGGGGCCGGGGACACCACGCGGGCAGCGGGGCTGGCCGCCGGGCCTTACGGGACGCTACGAGACACGCACGGGCTCGGACGGGTGCTCGACCCGCCAGTCGATGTAGTCCCCGAACTCCTCCCAGTCGAAGTTCACCGCCTGCGCGGCGCGATCCTCGTCGTCCCGCAGCCGTAGGCCTTCGTCGAGGCGGTCCCGGATCGCCTCCTGCCCCGTCTCGGGGATACCCAACAGGTAGCCGATGGTGCGCATGGGCATCTGCGCGCCCAGGTCTTTGATGAAGTCGAATCGGTCGATGCCGACGAGGGGATCGAGGCAGCGTGCGCAGAACTCGCGGATCTTCGGCTCCAGCGCGTTCATCTTCCGGGGAGTGAAAACCTTTGTCAGGAGGCTGCGGTGGCTGCTGTGGATCGCTGGGTCCTCGAAGAGGATGATGCCCGAACGGTTGATCGCCGGCATATCCTTACTTCCTTGGGTGATGAGGTGAGACACCCGGCCCGCGACCGCGCCGGTGGAGTGAACGTCGCGGAGTAAGTCATCGTCTCCGGCGCTCCTCCGGGGCAACGAAGCCTTCTGCGCCCGGTCGGACTGCCGCAAATATCCGCGGTACCGCTTCTTTCCGACGTGAATCCCGAGGGGTGACAGGGTCGGTCAGGTGGTCAGGAAATCTTTTCCAGCTGGACCGGTAGCCCGTCCCGTGGAACAGGTAGCGGGAAACGGTCTAATGATATCCGGTAGCCCGGTGCCAGGCTCCACCGGTACCGCAGCAGCATCTGGTGCAGGATCGCCTTCACCTGCTGACCGGCGAAGTGCAGACCGATGCAGGTATGTGGCCCGCCACCGAACGGTTGCCAGGCGTAGGGATGTACCTTGGATTCGGAATAAAATAACTTGTTCACTTC
>NZ_CDWTNB010000061.1:0-1567 GCF_977947065.1 Frankia sp. CgJB1 | reverse complement strand
CCTTGTCCTCGCGACGATGGTCCGCGAACCGCTCCGGGTCGAACCGTTCCGGGCTCGGCCAGTACTCCGGCATCTGGTGGGTGAAGGCGAGCGCGAGGGCGGCCACGGTACCGGCGGGCACCGTGACGCCGAGCACGTCGATGTCTTTCACTGTGGCGCGCAGGAGGATCGGCACCGGCGTGACCAGGCGCAGCGCCTCCTTCATGACCAGAGCGAGTGACGGCAGCCGATCGAGGTCGGCATGGTCCACCGCTGGCGTGCCGAGGGCGAGCGACTCCTTGCGGCATCGCTGCTGCCACTCCGGATGCCGTGCCAAATAGTAGCTCATGCTGGTCATCGTGATCGTGGACGTGTCGTGTGCGGCCACCATCATCAGAATCATGTGGTTGACAACGTCGTCGTCGCTCAGCCTGCTGCCGTCCTCGGCCTCGGCGTGGCAGAGCCGGCTGAACATGTCGGTGCCGCTCCCGGCTCGTTTCGCGGGCACCCGCAGCCGCAGGAACTCCTCCAGGTACCGGCGCCCGGCCAAGCCACGCGACCAACGTAGCCCGGGTGCCGGCATGCGGACCACCGCGCCCGGCGCGCGGATGCAGGCGAACAGCGCGGCGTTGAACCGGTCGGCTTCCGGTCCCAGCCGTTCACCCATGAAGATCCCGATCGCCAGTTCGAGGGTGAGCTATTTGACCGCGGGATAAACCTGGAACCTCGCGCCCGGCCGCCACCCCGCGACGCCCCGTTCGATGGACGGGTTCATCCCAGCGAGATAGCCGCGCAGTCTGTCCGGGGCGAACGCGCCGGCGAGGATCCGACGGTGATGGCGGTGCTCGTCGAAGTCAAGCATGCTCAATCCGCGCCGGAAGAACGGCCCGGCTATCCGTTGCTGCCCCGGGCCGTTCGCGAATGCCTGGTCATGGTTGCGCAGCGCCAAGCCGGTGGCGTCCGGGCCGAGCAGGCTCACCACCCGCAGTCCGAAGGTCCGCTCCCATGACACCGGGCCATACCGGTCGTAGCGCTGCCGCCAGTGCCGGGCAGGGTCATGTAGGTAGCGCAGGGTGTATCCCACCAGGGGCGGACCTCCGTCGCCCGGCACCGATCCCCTGGAACCCCCCACCGCCATGAAACCGCCCACCGCCACGACGCTCTCACGTTCTCTTTAAGGTTGCGACGTATTGGACGCATTGTAAGAACCGCCGCGCGGGGACAGTTCGGCGAGCTGGGCCCGTACCCAGGAGATCACGTCCGCGGCCGTGGGGTCGGCGGTGAGCGAGGTGAACACCACCGGACGGGCACCGCGGGCCGCGGCCGCGTCCCGGGCCATGACGTCGAGGTCGGCGCCCACCAGGGGAGCCAGATCGGTCTTGTTGATGACCAGCAGGTCGCTGCCGGTCACCCCCGGCCCGCCCTTGCGGGGCACCTTGTCGCCCCCAGCGACGTCGACGACGAAGATCTGCCGGTCGACCAGCCCGTAGCTGAACGTCGCGGTGAGATTGTCGCCACCGGACTCGACGGGGACCAGGTCCAGGGACTTGCATTGCAATAACTTGATTATTCTATGTCGGGTCTACGG
>NZ_CDWTNB010000060.1:0-20267 GCF_977947065.1 Frankia sp. CgJB1 | reverse complement strand
GCGGACGTCCGTCCGTCCGCCCGGCGGGCCGCGGCCCCCGTGCCGGCGCGGCGTCCGCGCCGGCACCCGTGGTCATGCCGCCCTCATCTCGGGCCGCCCCGCGAGGCTGCGGGCGGCGACGACCGCCTTCTCCCAGCCGGGCAGCGCCAGCCGACGATCGAGCACCGCGGACGGATCGGTCTTGATCCGCCGGTTGAGCCGCAGGTAGATGCCGGCCATCGCCCCACAGCAGGCCGCGCTGCGCCGGTCGAGCAGGTCGAGCAGGACGAGCCCACGCCCATACCACTCCTCCGCTCGCTGCGCCGACGTCCGCAGGTACGCGATGAGCGCGTCGGGGGGCCCGCCGAGACGACCGGTCGCGTCCACCTCGAGTTCGACGCCGGCGGCCTTCAGCTCCTGGCGCGGCAAGTAGATCCGGCCGCCGAGCAGGTCCTCGCGCACGTCCCGGAGGATGTTCGTCTGCTGGAGTGCGACCCCGAGGGTGTCCGCGACCCCCGAGGCGTCGCGGTGGGAGGTGGCCCGCTCGCTACCGAAGATGCCGAGCGAGAGCCGCCCGATCGTCCCGGCAACCAGGCGGCAGTAGCCGACGAGATCGTCGAACGTGTCGTAGGTGGTGCCGCGCACGTCGCTCTCGACCCCGTCGGCGAGTTCGATGAACGCCTCCAGCGGGATCGGGAACCGGCGGGCGGCGTCGGCGAGGGCGACGAAGACCGGATCATCGGAGCTGTTCATCCCCAGCTCCTCGACCTCCGCGCGGACCTGCGCCAGCCCGGCGAACTTCGCCTCCTCGGGGAGATCACCATCGCCGATGTCGTCGAGGCGGCGGGCGAGCGCGTAGACGGCGCTCAGCGCCCCCCGCTTCTCGGCCGGCAGCAGGCGGATGCCATAGGAGAAGTTGCGTGCCGCCTCCTTGGTCACAGCCTCGCAGGCGGCATACGCCTCCGCCACGGTCGGCCGGCCCGCGGGGAACTGCGCCGCGGTACTCATCGAACCTCACCCATCTCCGGAAGAACGGACTGTGCGGCGGGGACGCCGGCCTGGGTACTCGTCGCAGCGGTGCCGCCGTGGGCCGTGGAACCCGAACCGGAACCGGAACCCGGCCAGGCCCCGGCCGCGCTGGTCGCGGTGGCGACGGCGGCCGCCGTGTGCGCCACCGCCGACGCTCCGGGAGCCAGCGACCGGGCCAGCGCCGCCAGCGCGAACTCGGCGACCCGTGGCTTCGCCGCCTTCGGCGGCCCACCGAGCACGTCGTAGTCGGCGCGCCGGATCGCGTCCAACGCCGCCCGGCCCCCGCCCACGAAACCGGCCAGGGCCAGCCGCAGCCGCCCGGGCACCATCGACACCAGGGGAGCGCCCTGGTCGATCACCGTACGGGCCCGAGCGACCTCGAAGGCCATCAGATGGCGCACGGCCGGACTCGCGACGGAGGCCCGCAGATCGGCCTCGGTCACCCCGAAGGTGTCCAGATCCTCCAGCGGCAGGTAGATCCGGCCGGCGGCGAGGTCCTCGGCCACGTCCTGCCAGTGCTCGGCGAGCTGCAAGGCGGTGCACACCCGGTCCGACAGCACGACCCGGTCGGGGGTCGCCAGCCCGAAGACGCCCAGCACCATCCGCCCGATCGGGTCGGCCGAGAGCGTGCAGTAGCGGACCAGGTCGTCGAAGGTCTCGTAACGGGTGACCCGCTGGTCCTGCCGGTTGGCCTCGACGAGGCGCTGGAACGGTTCGGCGGGCAGGTCACAGTCCCGCACGGTCCGCGCGAGCAGGCGCAGGACCGGCAGCTCCGGCTGCCTGCCTGTCCAGATCACCTCGAGGTCCGCCGACAACCGGTCGAGCAGGGCGAGCCGGTCGCCGACCGCCTCGTCGCCGAGGTTGTCGACGAGCCGGCTGAAGGCGTACAACGCGTTGAAGTGGGAACGAACCGCCGCGGGCAAAACGAACGGCGAGACCGGGAAGTTCTCCGCCGGGGCGGCGCGCAGCAGCTGCTCGGCGGGAGTTGCCAGGCCCGTCGCGGCCGGCTGGGCAGGCGTGCGTGATGGGCTGGTTCGGGCGTCGATGGCTGTCATACGCCTCTCCTTCGATGGCGGTCTGCACTACGGACGCGGTCGGGCCGGATCCCGCATCCCCGGGGGCCACGACCGGCGCGGACGTACCCGGAGAGCCGGGTTCGGAAGGCTCTTCGGAAGACTCCGTGGTGGGGGTAGCTGCCTGGGTTTCGCCAAGGCGATCAGGATACGGATCGCACCGGGTGGTCATGGGCACGATCAGCGCGGGCCAGTACGGGAGATGGGCCGGCCCTGGGCCGGTATCGGGATGAGCTCCGCCTGGCCGGCCCCCTTCGGTTGGTCCTCACAGGTCCGTGGGCGAGATGATGCTCCGGCGGCACCACCCGGGCGGCCTGCGGCCTACGGCCGGCCGCCGCCCGTCGGCACTCTCATCGTCGGTGTCGCTCACCCCCAGGGCCGGCCGGAAAGCCGGGAGCGGCCGGGTAGACCACGCCGCGGATCATCCGAAGACACCCGCCAGCCTGCGGTACACCGACGGGATCGCACCGTGGACCCGCACCGCGCCGAGTAACCAGCGTGGCACCCAGACCTCGGCGTCGCCGCGTCCGGTGGCCGTCAGCATGCGCTGCGCGACAAGCCCGGCCGGTATAGGCCGGGGCCAGCGACGGACGTAGGGCGCGCCACGGCGGTGGAAAAATGGTGTGTCGACGACGCCGGGTAGACACAGGGTCACCGTCACACCGCGACCGGCGACCTCGGACCGCAACGCGTCGGCGAAACCGAGCAGAGCGGCCTTGGTTGCGGAATAGGCGACCTCACCGCGCACGCCCAGCGCGCCGGCGATGCTGCCCACCAGCAGGATGCGCCCCTGGCCGCGGTCGAGCATGGCCGGCAACATGGCCCGGACCAGCATCATCGGCGACAGCACGTTGACCGTGACCAGCTCCGCGATCGCGGCCGGGGACATCACCTCGAACGGGCCCGCAGCCCCGAGGCCGGCCGAGCACACCAGCAGGTCGACCTCGCCGAGAAGCTCGGTCGCCCGGGAGGAGACCATCA
Organism: Frankia sp. CgJB1; assembly: GCF_977947065.1. Lineage (NCBI taxonomy): Bacteria > Bacillati > Actinomycetota > Actinomycetes > Frankiales > Frankiaceae > Frankia > Frankia sp. CgJB1. The sequence continues at coordinate 17,205 of NZ_CDWTNB010000060.1, read as the reverse complement.
GTTCCGAGCCGGGACTCGACAGGTCGACCGCAATCCGGTGCCCCTCGGTCGCCGCGGCCACCTCGTCGAGCGCGGCCCCGTTGCGACCGACCAGCAGCGACCGGCATCGATCCGCGGCCAGCAGCAGCGCGGCCTCCCGGCCGATACCGCTGGATGCTCCCGTGATGACGGCGGTCCGGGGCGGCCAGGTCGAGACGCCCGAGCCGGCCCGCATGACCAGCCCAGTAAGAGATGTAGACACTCCGTTACCGAAAGCGGGGCGAGACCGGGTGCTCACGACACACCGCTTCCGGTCATTCCCCTCACGCCGTTCTCCCCCGCGGGCACTGGTTGCACGTCACCTACAACTTTCCCTACTCGTCGCCCCGCGTTGCGAGGTGGTCCGACCGAAGGTGATTCGGTGTGGTCCGCTGGCACGAACTCGCCGGCCGGATCGTTGCGTCGGCCACCCTGGCGGGCGGCACCGATCCGAACAGCCACTGCTCATCTCATCAACGCCGGGCTCCGGATCCTCGGTGCGTTGGTAACTCCGCGCCACCGGGCTCACGACTGCCACCATTCCACCGTCCCGTCGCCGGATCGTCCATGGTCAGATGGGCGACATCGGACAGCGAGGGCCAAGCGCGACTCTGGACTCCCTATCACACTCCCCCATCCCGACCGCCCGGCGTCGCCCGATATGACAGCGGTCCGATCGATTCGGAATCTGCTCTCGGAGACCTTCTTCCGGAAACTTCGAACTGGCTCCACATCGACGACTGGGTATTGCGGACTATTTACAACCGCATTGCCTCCGGAGGAAGGACGCGGCGACGACACCTTGCCGACTCGAGGCCGGTACGCGGCATCAGGGTCATGGTCGGCCGGCTCCGACGCCAACACCCTCCCGCCAGTCCGATCCGGTCACCACAAGATCACCAGCAGTGGCGGAGGCAAAGCCGCCAAGACCTACCCCCGGCGGCAGATGTGTCGACCCGTCCGCGGCGTGCGCCGGACAGGCGGAAGGCTCATCATCCAAACACTGATCCATCCTCCACACGCGGCCACCCTACCGCCCCAGACAAACAAGAGCGAAAGCGGCATTTGCCACGACCAAATAGACGGACCACCGTCTACGAACGTCTGAAGAGTGAGATGAGGCACATGAACCGCGAAGGTGGGTGGATACGAAGGGGTGATGCGCCGGATCGCTCACGATCCGGCGCATACAGTCGTCAGTGGAGCCGGACGGAGGCCAGGTCCGGCGCGGGAGGCGGGTGAGACGCCGCGGCCTCCCGGCACGCGGGACGTTCCCCGTGCGCCGGGCAAGATGTCGCGACCGGACCCGCGTCGGCGACCGGGGCATCCTGTGACCCGGTCAGGTCGGCACCGGAGGGAGACCTGTCACTTTCATGCCCCTCATCACCCACCGCGCCGCAGCCGCCGGAGCCAGCGGCGGAGGCCGCGCCAGAGTCAGCGGCGGAGACGGAGACGGAGACGGAGACGGCGGGATCGTCACCGAGAGCGGCGAGGGCGGCGGCCACGATCTCCCCCTGCTCCGCGGCGGAGACCAGGGGGGTGAATGTCCTCGGTACCTGCGAGACGAGGACCCGGAGGCGCTCGGAGCAGGTGACCGCTTCGCCCGTGCCGCCGCGCTCCTCGTCGGCGCTGGTGGACTGCCGGGCGGCGGCCTGGGCACGTTCGATCGCCATCCCGATGATCCCCCCCCGCAGGGACCCGACCGCGCAGTACGCGCGCAGCAACCCGAGATAGGTGGGAGCCGGCCCCGCGAGCCCGTGCACGAGGGCCTGCTGCAGCGACAGGACGTCGCTCTTGCCGATCTTGCAGTGGATCACCGAGGGGTCGTCGGCGAAGACGAGCAGCACGCCACCGGGGCCCGCCAGGGCCTCGACGAATCGCTCGATGATGACCCGGGGGGACGGCGGCGGGGACTGCCGAACGAGATCGACGAGTCGACCCAGCTCGGACACGAAGGGCTCCAGCAGGGCGTCGAGGATCGTCTCCTTCGACGGAAAGTGGTAGTAGAGCGCTGCCTTCGTCACTCCCAGGCGCTCGGAGATGTCCCGCACCGAGGTACCAGCATACCCCTGTTCGCTGAAGAGGCTCATGGCGGCGGCAAGGATCCGCGATCTGGTATCGCCCCGCGGATCGGGCGATGCCGGATCGGTCATGGCGGCCCTGCACCCCCCGATCGAGTCCGCGACGGATGTTACTCTCAACTCTACCTACTGAACGACCGGTAAGTTTCTCAGCAGCAAATCGTCAGCACGACGTCGCAGGTAGCGATACCACCGATCACCAACGCCCGAGGGGAAACCGTGGCCTCGCTCGCCCGCTGGTGCTTCCGGCACCGTCGGCTCGTCCTGTTCCTGTGGATCGTCGCGCTGCTCGGGCTCGGCGGCATCAGCCAGGTGGCCGGAAGTAGTTACAAGGACGCCTTCTCCCTGCCCGGCACCGATTCGCAGAAGGCCATCGACCTCCTGCAACGCGACTTCCCGGCGGCGTCGGGAGACAGCGCCACCATCGTGCTGCACAGTGACAAAGCTCGCATCACCGATCGGGCCATCTCCGATCCGGCCAGCGAGATGCTCGGCAGGCTCGCCAAGATCCCGCACGTCACCGAGGTCACGAGCCCTTACGGCCCGCGGGGCGCCGCCCAGATCAGCAAAGACGGGCACACGGCCTTCGCGACCGTCAACTTCGACCTGCAGGGCATCGAGCTGCCCAAGGAGAACATCGAGCAGCTGGTCGACATCGCTCGAAGCTACGGCAGGGACGACCTGCAGGTGGAGGCGACCGGTCAGGTCGTCGCGGTCATCGAGCAGCAGGAGCAGAGCTACAGCGAGCTGATCGGCATCATCGCCGCGGCGATCATCCTCTTCGTCGCCTTCGGCTCGTTGCTGGCCGTCACCCTGCCCCTGATCACCGCCATCATGGCCCTCGGGGTCGGCAGCATCCTGATCATCCTGCTCCCCCACATCCTCACGATCGCCGAGTTCAGCCCGGTCCTCGCGACCCTGATCGGACTGGGCGTCGGCATCGACTACGCCCTGTTCATCGTCAACCGGCACCGCATCGGCCTACGCGCCGGCAAGAGCCCGGAGGAGGCCACGGTCACCGCGGTCAACACCTCCGGGCGCGCCGTGCTCTTCGCCGGCATGACCGTCTGCATCGCGCTGCTCGGCATGTTCACACTCGGTGTGAGCTTCCTCTACGGCGTGGCGATCTCGGCGGCGGTGGCCGTGGCGATGACGATGACCGCGGCAGTCACCCTGCTGCCGGCCCTGCTCGGCTTCTACGGCATGAAGGTGCTCAACCGGCACGACCGGCACAGGCTGGCCGAGGAGGGCCCGGTGCACGAAAGCACCTCGGGCTTCTGGTGGCACTGGGCGAAGCGGCTGGAGGGACGGCCCCAGCTGTTCGCGGTGGTCAGCGCGGTGGTCATCGCCGTCATCGCGATCCCGTTCTTCTCGCTGCGGCTCGGCTCGTCCGACCTCGGCAACGGCGACCCCTCCAAGACCACCAAGCGCGGCTACGACCTGCTGGCCGAGGGCTTCGGACCGGGGTTCAACGGCCCGTTCAGCATCGTCGCCGAGATCCATTCGCCGCGGGACACGGCAAGCCTCGACGCCGTGGTGGCAGCGGCTCGCGCGACACCGGGCGTCGCCTCCGTCTCGGCTCCGCGGCCGAGCCCCAACGGGCAGGCGGCGATCGCCACCCTGTACCCGACGACGAGCCCGCAGGCCGAGGCGACCTCGAAGCTGCTCAACCAGCTGCGCGACCACGTGATCCCGCAGGCGAACCAGGCCGGCACCGGCATCTACGTCGGCGGCATCACAGCCATCTTCGAGGACTTCTCCAGCACGCTGTCGGGCAAGCTGCCGCTGTTCATCGGGATCGTGGTTCTCCTCGCCTTCCTGCTGCTGGTGGCGGTGTTCCGCAGCCTGCTGGTCCCGTTGACCGCCTCGCTGATGAACCTGCTCGCGGTCGGGGCGGCCTTCGGCGTGGTCGTCGCGGTGTTCCAGTGGGGCTGGGGCGCGTCACTGTTCAGCATCAGCGGCGGCCCGGTCGAGGCGTTCATCCCGGTGCTCCTCTTCGCGATCCTGTTCGGCCTGTCCATGGACTACGAGGTGTTCCTGGTCAGCCGGATGCACGAGGAGTGGACCGCGCGCCGGGACAACCGGATCGCCGTCTCGCTCGGCCAGGCCGAGACCGGCCGGGTCATCTCCGCGGCCGGCGCGATTATGATCCTGGTCTTCGCCTCGTTCATCCTCGGCGACGAACGAGTGATCAAGCTGATGGGCCTCGGACTCTCGACGGCGATCCTCATCGACGCCTTCATCATCCGGACCGTGCTGGTGCCATCGCTGATGCACATCTTCAGCACGGCGAACTGGTGGGTACCAGCCTGGCTCGACCGGGTCCTGCCGCGGATCTCCGTCGAGTCCGCCGAGGATCTGGAGGAGATCCGGCACACTCCGCTGCCCGAGGACGCCGTCGCGGGCCGTCCCGCGGCCGGGGTGCCGGCCCGCCCGCTTCCCGGGCAGGCGGCCCGCGAGGAGCGGAGCTCACGCACCGGCGAACCCATGCGCTGATCTTCACGGGACCGCCCGAACAGTGCGGGACCGCCCGAACAGTGACAGCCCGCGGGGCGCCCGCCTGGCCGGCCGGGATCGGCCAAGACGGTGAGCCGGCCGAGGACACGTTCGTCGCCGAACGGATCCGGAGCAGGCCGTGATGCGCCACCGTCACGGCACTGACAAGATCGTCAAGGTCATAGCGAGTGATCAGAAGCCAGCCCGACCCAGAGGATGTTGACCACCGCGTTCACGTCCGCGTGCGCGGTAGGCCCGCACTCCACGCAGGTGCGGGAGGCGTCCGCAGGGTCCCGCCGCGCGTCGCGGCATCCGTCATGGTCGGAACAGTAACCGATGTATCTCGAACACGCCGCGGACGGCACCGGAAATAAACAAGTAAGAAACAGGAAATAATCCGACAATAAGCAAAGGATTCGGAATGAAATAACTTGTTCACTTCGGGGTCCTCGCGAGCCCGTGACCTGCGAAGACGCATATTGGCTTGCATTAATTACTTCATTACGAATTCTTAACACGAAACTGCACTCGGCGGAGCGCCCTTCGGATCGGGGACTTCACCGGCAGTGACCTGGCCACGCGTATCCCCGACTTCGACGGCCTTCTGCGCCGGAGAGCACAGTTCGTCACGGCATCGTGAGTGCCGTCGAACGGGTGGCAGAGACCGAGGGAGTGGCGGGGATCAAGCGGGTGGCGGAGGTCGCGCCCATCGACATCGAAGGAACCACGAGCGCGACCGCGGCGGTACTGGGCACGTTGTTCCCCTATGCCCGGGCCCGGTTGGGGGCGTGGGTGCGCGACCGTCACGCCGAGCCGGCGGTGCGCCGGATCCTCGCCGAGACGCCGACGGTCATGCTTCCATCGCCTCGTTCGCCGAGCTGGACATCATCACCGCGCCACGTGCGGATGGCCCCGCGAGCGCCTGAGCCGCGCCCGCGCCCCGAGCATCCGGCCCACCGAGCGACGCGACGCTCACCAGACCACCGACGGGCTCGGGAATCTGATTACCGAACTCCAGGTATCCGCCGCGCTGCGGCGCCCCCCGCAGGGCCGCGGCGGCACGGACCCGTCGCGCGTGCGGGGGCGGCAGCAACCCGCCCACCTCGTCCACAGGGACGAACGCGCAGTTGATGATCTCGTCCATGTCCAGCCGGATGCGCTCCCGCCATGAGGCGGGCAGCGCACCGCCGTCGAAGACGAAGGCCAGCATCTCGCTGTCGAGCCATCCGTCGTTAAGACAGGGCGCCCAGTCGATCGCGAGCAGACCACCGATCGGTGGGGCGATACCGAGCTCCTCGGCGACCTCCCGTACACACGCCGAGTAGGGCGATTCCCCCGGTTCGACAAAGCCTCCCGGAATGTCCCAGCCTGGCTTGTACGACGGTTCAACGAGCAGTATGCGGTCTTCTTCATCGAAGAACAGGACACCCGCCGCAGCGTAGGGTCGCGCCATCGGAGGTCGGTTCAAGCTCGCCTCAGTGCCATGGTCAGGACGCTGCCGTGGGGTGGCCGGCGGCTTCGAGGACATCACCGACCGCAGCATCAGGCCGTCACCGGGCACGCCGGCCGGGTCCGACAGAGCCCGGTCGACTAGGGAAAAGTCAAGATCCTTCTTCATATTATCACATACTTCACATAGTACTGACGAACGGAATTGATGTTCCTGCCGCCGACTGGTGGGCGACGCGGTGGGCCACTAACGATAGGCGACCACGAAGGGGCGCGACCCGCCAGCGTTTCGCGGAACTAAGGCAAAAAATAATGAAGACGAACCGGCGAGGAGAGCGGGTGCGGTTACCTCGCCGATCCGTATCCGCAACGCGGACCGGACAGCGATACGACAGAAAGAATTGTGTCGATAGCTGTCGGTGACGGAGGTGACCGGTCAACGCGGAACGGACCGGGAGAACGGGCCGAGGTGAGCGGGCTCGCCGGGGGCGATGGCCCCGCCATGGACCATGCACCACAGGTCATGCACCACAACATCACAGGTCGAGCCCGATGTCGTCCCGGTGCGGTCCTGGGCTCAGCTCGAGGCTGTCCGGCCAGGATGCGCTGAACGAGTACATCCGGCACAACGGAAGCGCGATCTTCGCGATCCCGCCAGGCTTCCGGGCCGGCACGAAGGACTACTGGGGCAGCGGCCTGTTCACCTGATCGATGCCGATCGATACTTATCGACACTGAATTGATACCGACTGATACTGATCGATGCCCTAGATGATCAAAATGGACACAACGAGCGTTGTCGAGGGCTGCTTCTCCTGCGTCGGCAACGCATCATTGGACGGGCTGCCGCCCCGGGAGCGCATCCTGGTCGATCCCGGCTGGCGGGTCGCGCACGCGATCAGGACCGCCCTGCCGGGTTGGCTGGTTGTCGTCGCTCGGCGTCACGTCACCACGATGGCCGAGCTCACCGCGGCGGAGGCCGCCGACTGGGTCTCCCCCACGGTGATGGACGACCTCGCGGCAAGACTGACCGCCTCCCTCGCGGCCGCCTCGGAGTGACGGACGGCGCACCGCAGCTCATCGAGAGCTGAGGGCTGCATCTGGACGCCCGTCGGCGGGTATCCATTCCTCCGACAGGAGACCGCTTCCCCCGACGGGGGATTCCCGGTCGACCGCAGGAGGTGGATGAGGTGGATCAGGTGACGCCAACCCCGAGCAACCTGAAGATCGTCGTGGTGGGAGCCACGGGGAATGTCGGCACGAGCGTGCTGGCGGCCCTCGGCCGGTCGGCCGAGGTCGGCTCCCTGGTCGGGGTGTCCCGCCGCAACCCGACATGGACGGCGCCGAAGACCCAGTGGGCACAGGTCGATGTCGTCACGGATGACCTCGCCCCGCTGTTCCAGGGCGCCGACGTCGTGATCCACCTGGCCTGGTTGTTCCAGCCCACCCACAACCCCTTGACCACATGGCGGACCAATGTCCTGGGATCCATCCGCGTGTTCGAGGCCGTAGCCCGAGCCGGCGTGCCCGCGCTGGTGCATGCCTCATCGGTCGGCGCCTACTCGCCCGCCGCCCGGGAAGGCGCCGTCGACGAAGGATGGCCGACCCACGGCTGGCCCGAGGCCGCCTACACCCGGGAGAAGGCGTATCTGGAGCGGGTCCTCGACACCTTCGAACGTGACCATCCGGGCATCCGGGTGGTGCGGCTGCGGCCCGGGTTCATCTTCAAGCGGGAGGCGGCCAGCCAGCAACGGCGCCTGCTCGCTGGGCCGTTGCTGCCCGGCCGGGTGATACGGCCGGCAGCGGCGCCCACGCACCCGGCGACGGTGCCCGTGCTGCCAGATCTGCCGGGGCTGCGCTTCCAGGTGGTGCACTCCTCCGACGTCGCGGACGCCTACCGGTTGGCGGCCCTGACCGGGGCCCGCGGCGCCTTCAACATCGCGGCCGACCCGGTGGTCGACGTACCCCTGCTCGCCGACATCCTCAATGCGAGGATCATCCGGATGCCGGCCGGCCTGGCCCGGGGCGCTCTGGCTACCGCTTGGCACCTGCATCTGGTGCCCGCCTCCCCGCAACTCTTCGACGCCGTCCTACATCTACCGATCATGGACACTGCCCGGGCCCGGGCAGAGCTCGGCTGGTCGCCCCGCCACGACGCCCGCGCCGCGATCGGCAGCTTCCTCACCGGCCTGCGCGAGGGCGCGGGCCTGCCCACACCCCCGCTCATGCCAAGCACCGCGCGGGGCCGGGGGGAGGAGGTCCGCACCGGCATGGGGCAGCGGGCCTGACGCGGGCGCTACCCCTGCTCGCGGGCGGCGAGAATCGCCGCCAGGGCGGCGGTGAGGTGGGTCTCGGCGGTAGCCTTGTCGAGGCCGAGACCGTGGAGCACGCCGGTGCCGTCCTCGAGTTCCAGCAGGGCGAGCAGGATGTGCTCGGTCCCGACGTGGTTGTGCACCAGCCGCAGGGCCTCCCGGAACGTCAGCTCCAACGCCTTCTTCGCCTTGGTGTCGAACGGGACGAGGTTCGGCACCTGCTCGGCCGGCGGCGGCAGCGCCGCGGTGGCGGCTACCCGGACGGCTTCCAGTGACACACCCTGCGCGACGATCGCCTGGGCAGCCAGCGCATCCGGCTCGATCAGCAGCCCGAGTACCAGATGCTCGGGCCCGATCTCGGCGTTGTTCGCTGCTCGGGCCTCGTTCTGCGCCGCCATCACGACGTTTCTGGCCCGCTCGGTGTACCGGCTGAATCCCTGACCGGGATCGAGGGCCGATGGTTCGCCGGGGGTCTTCGGCACGAAACGCTTCTGTGCCGCCTGCTTACTGACACCCATGCTCCTGCCGATGTCCGTCCAGGAAGCGCCGGAGCGACGGGCCTGGTCGACGAAATGGCCGATCAGATGGTCGGCCACGTCCCCGAGATGATCGGCGGCGAGGACCGCGCTGGAGAGCTGTTCGAGGGCGTCGGTGTGCACCTTCTTGATCGCTTCGATCAGGTCGTCGAGGCGCACCGGAGAGGTCATGCCAACGGGTTCGATCATTCGTCAACCTAAGGTTGACGGTAAAGATCATTCGAGATAATCGACGACGAAACCGCCCGGGGTGGCGAGGCCGGCGTCGAAGGCGGCGACGATCGCGCCGGCCCGGTCCCGTACCTCCAACTTGAGGAAGATGCTGCCCACATGCGCCTTCACGGTGCGCTCGCTGACCCGCAGCGCCAGCGCGATCTCCCGGTTGGTGGCGCCACGGGCCATCGCCCGCAGCACCTGGCGCTCGCGGTCGGACAGCCGCTCCATCCGGCGGCGCAACGACGGGTCGGCGGTGGGTGCGGCACGTAACGCGCCGAGCAGCCGCTCGCTGGCCGACGGGTCGATCCACGAGCCGCCCGCGGCGACCAGTCGGATCGCCCGGACAATGTCATCCGCGGGCCGGTCCTTCAGGATGAATCCGGCCGCACCGGCGGCCATGACCCCCCAGAGCGCGTCGTCGTCGCTGAAGGTGGTGAGCACGAGGACGGGCGGATGCAGGCCGAGCCTGGCAAGCGCGCGCATCGCGTCGACGCCATCCATCCGGGTCATCCGGATGTCGAGGAGAACGACATCCGGGCGCAGCGACCGCACGGCGGCCACCACCTCGTCGCCATCCGACCGTTCCCCGACGATCTCGATCGCGGCCACCCCACCCGGCCCGTCGCCGTTCTCCGCACCGAGCACGAGCGCCAGTCCCGCCCTGATCAACTCCTGGTCGTCGACGAGCAGAACCCGGATCGGCGGCAGCGGGCCCGGGAGTTCAGCCATCCCGTACCGCCGGCCGCCTGGGTGCCGGGTACGGCGGCTCCGGCCACGGGGGCTCTGGCCACAGGGGCTCTGGCACGGCGCCTCCCACCGGGATGCCGGCGGCCACCACCCAGGCGCCGTCCCGAGGGCCCGCGTCGAAGGTCCCACCGAGCGCGTGGATCCGTTCGGCGATCCCGGTCAGGCCCATCCCCCGGCCCCCTGGACGGGCATCCGCACGGGCGTCGGCGCGAGATTCGGACGAACCCTCCAGCGTGCCACCTAGGCCACCCGAAGCACCCGTGCCACCCGAGGCGCCCAAGACGCCTGATGCGCCTGATGCGCCTGATGCGCCTGATGACGCTGCCGCACCCCACCCGCCGGAAGATCGTTTCGGACGATCACCCCGACAACGCGCGGACCGATGTCGAGCCGCACCCACGTCGGCGCGGCGTCGGCATGGTGCAGCACGTTCGCGAGCGCCTCCCGCACCGTCCGGAACAACACCGAGCCTGCCGCCTGGTCGAGCGTCCCGACGTCGCCCTCCACCTCGAGCCGCACGGGAAGGCCGCTGCGTCGGTAACCCGCCACGAGATCTCCGATGTCCTGCGCCGCCGGCAGCGGTCCGGGCCCGGGCCCGGACCGCATCGGCCCCGCGTCCTCCCGCAGCAGCCCGACGACCCGCCGGATCCCCGCGAGGCTCTCCCGGCTGACCTCCTCCGCTCGGGCCAGGGCCTCGTCGGCGAGGACCGGCGCGCGCCGCATCGTCCGGCGCGCGCCGGTGATGTTCAGCAGCGCCACCGCCAGCGAGTGCGCCACCAGGTCGTGGACGTCCTGCGCGATCCGCCGCCGCTCGTCCGCCGCCGCAGCAACCAGCCTGCTCTGCGCCTCGGTCAACTCCTCGGCCAGCTCCCGGGTCCGCCGCAGGATGAAACCGGTGCCCGTGCCGTACAGCAGGGCCGCGACCCAGACCAGGAATCCGTCTGTGAAGTGGTCGCCCTCGGCGTCTGGACTCCCCATCCAATACTGCGCCACCGTCATGCCGACGCCCACGGCGAACACCACGGCGTTGAGCGGCACCGACGCGGACCGTAACGCGACCCAGGTCGCCGTGGTGACGGCGAGCAGCAGCACCATCTTCGGCGCGTGGGCGGCCTCCAGCAGGCCGATCAGCGTCAGATTCCAGCCGACGCCGAGCAGGGTCGGCACCCGGGCAGTCGTGATCTCCACCGCAGCGGGGACAAGCACGAGAGCCACCAGTGCGAGCCGCACCGGATCGGCACCCACCATGATTATCAAGAGCGTCGCGGCGACGGCGGTCATGGCGTGGACGACCACATCCGCCGATCGGGCCATCCGGGCCGCGGGGGCCCCACCGCTGCCGGACGGGCGCGAGGGCGGTGCCGGTGTTCCCGTCGGCGATGTTGGCGGCGCGGGTGACGGCGACGCGGGTGACGGCGCCTTCCGGGCTCGCAGTGGGAACCGACGCGGGACACCTCCGAGTGCAGCAGGCCAGCCGGCACGGCGATCCGTCCCGGGACCGTGCCCGGGAGGGATCGCCGTGCCGGGCCCGACGCCGGCATCCGGGCCGGCCACACCGTCACGCATCGCCCTCCGACGGTACGACGCGGCACCGCGCTCCCGCCTTGTACCACGGTCCAGGTCCGCATCAGACCGGCGAACGGGGTAGGAATCGGCGAGGTGCCCACCGGTCGTGCCCGGCGGCCCGATGGCATGGACGGCGGGAGCTGGCGTACTCGGATCGACCAGGCCGGACGATGCGCGGCTCGCGGACACGGTGGCTCGCCGGGCACGGCGGGGTGCCGGACCCGTAGGTGGGCCCGTTGCGCGTCCGGCCCCCGCTAAGGTGAGGTAACCTTGACTTCGACCCCGTCGGTCCGGATCCCCGGATCCCCGGATCCCCGGATCCCCGGATCCCCGGATCCCCGGATCCCCGGATCCCCGGATCCCCGGATCCCCGGATCCCCGCATCCCCGCATCCCCGCGACCCGGACACCGGGCACCGCGGACATCGCGGACATCGCGGACACCGACAAGTCCCGGCTCCGCCCCAGGCCGGGGGTGGGCCGGCCGCCCGGCTGGTCGCCCGGCGCCGGGTGGTGGCTCTCGCCGTCCTGATCGTCCTGGTGTGCCTGACGGCGCTGCGGATAGCCGTCGGCGGTACCCTGGCCGGGAGCGGCGACACCCCGCCGAACGCCGAATCGAGACGCGCCGCGGCGGTGCTCGCCGAGCGTTTCGGTGTCGCGCCCACCGGCGTCGTCCTGGTCGTCGGGGCCGTCGACGGCAGGGTGGACGACACCGCCGTCACCGACGCGGCCGGGGCGTTGCGCGCGCGGCTGGCCGGCACGCCCGGGGTCGTCTCGGTCGTCTCCTACTGGGACACCGGTGCCACCTCGCTGCGGTCCACCGACGAGCGCTACGGCTTGATGCTCGCGAGCCTCGCCGGCGACGACGCCGACCGCGAGGACCTCGCCCACCAGCTCGCCGACACGTTGCGCGTCCCCGCAGCCCCCGCCGGCTCCGCCCGCGCCGACGGACCGGTGACGGTCGGGGTGACCGGTTCGGACGTGGTCGGCGCTGAGACGAGCAAGCGCAGCACGTCGGATCTCGCCCGCGCGGAACTGGTCGCCTTCCCCGTGCTCCTGCTGCTGGTCGTCTACCTGCGGCGTATCCGGCTCGCGTTCGTTCCCGTCGTCGCCGGCGGGGTCGCGGTGTTCGCGGCGATCAACATCGTCGGACTGCTCGCCGCCGTCACCTCGATGTCGCCCTTCACCACCAACATCACGGTGGGTCTCGGTCTCGGGCTCTCGATCGACTACTCATTGCTGCTGATCGCCCGGTACCGCGAGGAACTGGCCGGCGAGCCGACCGTGCCGCCGACGGAACGGACAGCTCAGACGGAGCAGACGGAGCAGACGGAGCAGACCGCGGCAGGCGGGATGCGGCGCTTGCCCGCACGATCCGGGCGGCGGGCCTGACGGTCGTCTTCTCGGCCGCCACCGTTGCCATCGCCCTCATCGGGCTCGCTCTCTTCCCGCTGCCGTTCCTCCGGTCGATGGCGTACGCCGGCATGGCGGCCACCGCGCTCGCCGGATTGTCGGCCGTCCTCGTGGTGCCCGTCCTGCTCACGGCCCTCGGCGATCGGGTGATCGCCCGCCCGTCGCGGCGCTGGTGGCGGGAGCGGCGCGGGGACGGGGAACGGCCGGACGGCGCCGCGGCCGCACCGGCGGCACCGGCCGAACCAGCCTTCTGGTACCGGACCGCGATCGCCGTCATGCGCCGGCCGGTCCTGGTCCTCGTGCCGACGGTCGCGCTGTTCGTGCTCGCGGCCGTTCCGATCGGCCATCTCTCCCTGGGCGTCAACGACGATCGGAACCTGCCTCCGTCGAGCGCGGCCCGATCGGCGGCCGAGATCCTGCGGGCGGGCTTCGACGGGCGGGAGAGCAGCCCATTGCGGGTCGTCCGCGTGGATGTCCCCGGGCCGCCCGGCGGGGCGGCGGTCGCCGGGTACGCGGCCGCGCTCTCGCGCGTTGACGGAGTGGCCCGGGTGGACGCCCCGGACGGCAGCTACCTGGACGGCCGGCGGCTGGGTGGGGCGACGCCCGCGGCGCGCCCACGCCAGGCCGTCGCGGATGCCGTCTATCTATCGGTGGTTCCGGTCGTCAAACCGATCTCCGCCGAAGGCACCCGGCTGGTACGCGGCCTGCGTGCGGTCCCGGCGCCGTTCCCGGCCCTCGTCGGCGGCCAGGCGGCCGAGCGGGTCGACACGATCGACGCGATCGCCTCCCGAGCCCCGCTGGCCGGCGCGGTAATCGCGCTGGTCACCTTCGTCGCGTTGTTCCTCATGCTCGGTTCCATCGTCGTACCGCTGTCCGCGCTGGCGCTGAACATGCTCACGATGGCGGCGGTCTTCGGGCCACTCGTGTGGATCTTCCAGGACGGTTATCTCGCCGGCCTGTTGGACGTCACCGCGACCGGCAGCCTGCCCGCCGGCATCCCGGTGCTCGTGTTCTGCGTGGCCTTCGGCGTGTCCATGGACCACGGCGTGTTCCTGCTCTCCAGGGTCAGAGAGGAGTACGACCGGACCGGCGACCCGATCGGCTCGGTGGCGACGGCACTCGGCCACACTGGACGGATCGTGACCTTCGCGGCCCTGCTGCTCGCCGTCGTCTTCGCGGGCTTCACGACCTCGTCGGTCGCCGCCCTGAAGCTGCTCGGGCTGGGCCTCGCGCTGGCGGTGCTGCTCGACGCCTACGTGGTGCGCGGCCTGCTGGTGCCCTCGGTACTCCGGCTCGTCGCGCCGATCGCGTGGTGGGCGCCGGGACCGCTGCGTCGCTTGCAGGAGCGGATCGGCCTGACCGAACACGCCAGGCCACAGGCCGATCCGTCGACGGCCTCTTCCCTGGCCGTGCCCGAACCAGCCCGGCCAGCCGGGACAGCCCAACCGGACCGGCGGTGAGGGAAACCGGAATCCGATGTCACCGTCGGCCCGCAGCACCCCGACCGTGAATCCACCGGTTCCGGATGCCGTCCGGAACCGGTGGCCCGGCAGGCCTCGACCGCCCGGTCGCAAGGACCGCGGCGGCGTGCTCGCCGTCGTCCTCCCACCAGTCGCCTTCCTTCTCCTGCTGGCGCTGCTCCTGCTAACGCTGCTCCTGCTGGCACTGCCGATACTCGGGGCCGGCAAGGTATGGGCCGGCTGGGGCGGCCGGATCATCGACACCGCACGCCCGGCGCCGGCTCGGATCGTGCTCTGGGGCGACTCGCTGGCCTGGGAGGCCCGGGAGACGTTCAGCCGGCTCGCGACAGAGGGCGGCGCGCAGGTTCTGGTACGTACCTTCGGTGGGACCGCGCCCTGCGACTGGCTCGCCGATGTCGATGTCGAGATCCGCGCCTGGCGGCCGACGGTCGCCGTGCTGGCCTTCTCCGGAAACACGATATCGGCGTGCATGCGGGGACGCGACGTCGCGACGGCCTACCCCGCCGACACCGGTGCCGCCGTCCGGTTGTTACGCGAGGCCGGGGTACAGGTCCGTCTCGTGGTGGCGCCACCCCGGCCCGACCAGCCCGTCCGCGCGGACGGGATGACCGACCTCGACCGGATGTGGCGGGCGATCGCCGCGGCGCACGACGGCACGGAAGTCGTCTTCGCCGACCTTGCGGTCACCATGCGCGGTCGATGGAGCGACCGACTGCCCTGCCAGGCCGGTGAGCCCTGCCGACCGGACGGCACCGTGGTCGTCCGCGGACCCGACCACGTCCGCTTCTGCCCGGTGACCGTACCCGTGATGATCCCCTGCCCGGTGTTCAGCGCGGGGGCCGAGCGCTACGGAGCCGCGATGGCCGCCGCCGCGCTCCCTTCCCTGAATCGGGTGCATGGTACCACCAGGGAGCCGCCCGCCGTATCCTGGTGATCATGGGTCGCGTCGGCTGCAACGGTAACGGGGACACCCGCGAGAAGGTGCTATCAGGCGACAGACCGGACACAACCTCCGACCATTACGATCCACCGAATCCGATCAAGCGCCCGCCCCGACGTGTCATCCCATCACAAACCCACAGGCCAACGACCTACCGGCGCCACCTGAATGGACACGTCTCGCGGTCAGCGGGAGCGGTACGCGCCAGACCGGTGCTCGACGGCGGTCACAGTCACGGTCACGGTGCGGTTTTCCTCATCGATTTTGTACAGCACGCGGTAGCCGCCGCGTCGAGCGGAGCAGGTGCCCTCGTACGGCGGGAGGAGGAGTCGTTTACCGAGCCGGTGGGGGTTGTCCAGAAGCATGGTCGTGATGAACTCGCGGACAGCCGCCGCGATCTTCTCGGGCAGTCGGCTGGCGAGAGCGCGAGCCGCGGGACCGGTGATCCGGAGTTCGAACGGCTGCTCACCGGCCTCGGTCACCTCACGTCGGGCCGGTCGGCGCTCCGCGCCCGTTTTGTCATGAGCGCGGCGAGTTCCTCGGCATCGAGAACGTCACCGGCCTCGACCGCGTCTCGGGACTCCGCAAGCTGCCGCATCGCCTCCCGGCTCGCCAGCACGTCCAGCGTCTCCTCCAGCGCCGCCAGATCATCGGGAGAGATCAGGACTGCCACGGCATGCCCATGGCGGGTGATCTCCACCCGATCATGAGTTCGCTCCACCTCGTCGATGAGCTCCGACAGGCGGTTACGCGCCTCGGTGAACGGCATGACGGTCATAACCGCGAGCCTACCGGGAACCTGTACGCCCATCTGTTGCGGTCGGCGGGGCGGAAGGCAGCGGAGGCGGTGGCCGCAGCGGTGAAGGTGGCGGGATCGTAAAAGCGGATGGTGTTTCTGCTGGTAGCGGGGCCGTCCCTCGTGGACGACCCCGCGCGGCATCGGTGGAGGTGGCGGGAATCGAACTCCCCCGCCCACCAAGTGCCGACGAGCAAGAGTAGACGGAAACGTCCGCAGTGCAGGGGTTTCCGCGTCGCGGACAAGTGATCGCGAGAGCTGCTGAGTGGCGAAAAGCGGGACCGGTGTCCGCACCATGTCCGCACCAGAATGATCAAAACTGGCAGTTCTGATCGCGAGGCCGCGCCCGGGACTCTTATCACGCTCGGTCATCTTCGGGGCGTCGGGAGCCGACACACTCCCGGCGTCCCTACCAGCGTGACCAGCCACCGGACGCGGCGATCCGCCACTGGTCAACAACGAAACCTTCGCCGAGGTCGGACAGTTCCACGCGAGGCCTGACCGGACTGCAACGGCCACGTCGTCGCATGGCCGGTAGGAGGGGAACAAGGGCCGACCAGGGGACGGCCGGCCGAGCGACGACGTGCGTCGACAACAGTGACGTCAGAATTCCTCTGGGACATCGATCTCGTGGATCGTGGCGTCGCCGGGACGGGGGTCACGCCCCAGGACGAGCCGACGATGGTCCCGGCCATGCGCGACGCAGGTAGGTAGCCGCAGGTCATCGTCCACAAATGATCGGTCGCCGGGCAGAGGACTGTCATGTGGCACGGAGCCGAACGGCTGGTCTCGATCAGCCGTAGCCGGGCCGGTTGCTGTACTTCCGTGCTGTACCGTCGGCGCCCCTGTGTGGTGCGACGGCCCGACCCGCGCGGGGGCGGGTGGCCGTCCGACGCACCCGCCGAGCACGGCATGATTGGACCACTGCCATCACGACGAAGGATCCCATCCGCCTGTGATCACACAGACCGACCTTGAGTCGCGGTTGTGGGCTGCGGCCAACGCACTCCGCGGCCCCGTCGACGCGGCCGACTACAAGACCTACGTGTTCCCGATGCTGTTCTGGAAGTGGATCAGCGACACCTGGGACTACGAACACAAGCGGGCGGTCGACAATGCCATTTCCGCTAAGTTGATCAAGCTGCGGTCTGGGGT
>NZ_CDWTNB010000059.1:0-20340 GCF_977947065.1 Frankia sp. CgJB1 | reverse complement strand
TACGGCCGCACGTGGGCGGTCGTGGCCGAGGTACTGGGCGCGGTGACGCTCTCGGCCATCTTCACCATCGGCATGCGCCTATCCCGCCCAGCACCACCGACCGATCCGGCGCACCCGGCCCCGGCTGCGATCATAGAGTCTGATACTTAAAGTAAATCTGCCATTACTCCGCAGCCCTCGGGGATCAGGTACAAGAGCAAGAATCGGCCATTCTCGGCCCAAGGCGCTCTGCGCGGCATGGTCGGCATGCGACGATCCGGTGGCGGACAGGTGCCCTGGAGCTTGCCCCACGCAAGGCCCGATATCAGCGTCCCACGGATCGAGGAGTCGCCGCGAATGTCCGATACCCGGTCGCGGCTGGGATGGCATCCCACCGCCATCGCCGTCCTAGTGATCCTGACCACCATCGTCCTCGCCTTCATCGGCCAGGTCCTCGGCAAAGGCGGCCGTGGCCAGACTCTCGTGAACACGCCCTCAACGCGGTCGGCGGCACCGACACAGATGCCGCTCGATCCCCCGATGAAGAAGAGGCTGCGTTCGACCACGTGCACGACCGTGCGGATCATCGCCGGCCAGCCCCGCACCTCCTACTCGCAGTACGCGAGCACACTCGCGAAGCTCATCAATGATCCGGCGCTGAACGGCGGCAACGGGTGGCGCTCCTCTCCCGATTCGGACACGAACGGGACGTCCCAGAACCTCAAGAATCTCGGAGTTCCGGAGAACCAGCACTGCACTCTCGCGCTGGCCCAGCTCAATGTGGTGGTGGACGCTCAAAACGGCCGAGGCGACTTCACCGACGAGGCCGTCGAGGGCCTACGCCTCGTCGGCCAGATCTACTACGACGTTCTCCAGCTCATCGTCCCGACCAACTCCAGCATTCATAGCGCGGACGATCTGTGCGGCAAGACGGTCGAAAGCGGAGTGCTCGACTCGGGCACCCACCAGATCGCCTCCGTGCTGTTCCGTCAGATCACCCGGGTAAAAGGAGCGGGCTGCGTCATCCGTCCGGTGACCGGGAACCGGATAGCCGAGGCTCTCCAGAAACTTCATCCCACCGGTGCGGATCACGCCGACGCGGTCCTGTGGGCGGCGGGCGCTCCCACGATGGCGGTCCAGGAATACAACGACAGCTACCAGAAGATCAGATTCGTGCCACTCGACGACTGGCAATCGGCGATCCAGCGGGACTGGTACTCCCAGTACCTCGATGTCGGAGCCAACGTCTTCACAAGGGCCGCTATCGAGCCGGGTGACTACAACATCATCCCGTCCCAGCCGACACAGACCCTCGCAGTGCCGAACGGCATCGTCGCCAGCAAGTACGCCGACGCCGCGCTCGTCGAGTTCGCCGCCCGGATGATGGGTGAACACTCCGCCGAGTTCAAGGCCACCCTGTGGACCACCCATCAGGCGCAGGCGCGCCGCCTCGATTTCGCGACTCCCGGCTCCTTCATCGCGACCAACATCTGCCGGTACGTCCCGCTACATCCGGTAGCGGAGAGATGCTATACACATGCGCTCGGTTATCCGACGGGATGCCCGGCCCCGACCCCCTGACCTCCGGTTCACTTGTTGACCCATCAAGAGGGTGGCCCGTAGCGTCGATCCAGGCAAGCGTCAGGCAACGGGTAGGCGACACGGGCAGGGCAACGGTCGATCCGCCGTCATTGTGATGATTGTGACGTGTGATGGTTGTGACGAGGGAGAGCCCATGGAGAACGCAGTCATCGTCGATGGGGTACGCACGGCGTCGGGACGGGGCAAGCCGGGTGGGGCGCTGTCCGAAACCCATCCGGTGGAGCTGCTGGCCACCGTGCTGAAGGCACTGATCGCCCGCAACGACCTTGATCCGGCGCTGGTTGACGACGTCATCGCCGGGTGTGTCGACCAGGCCGGCGAGCAGGCCGTCAACATCGGGCGCACCGCGGTGCTGGCGGCCGGGTTCCCCGAGTCGGTGCCGGCCACCACGATCGACCGCCAGTGCGGGTCGAGCCAGCAGGCCGCCCATTTCGTCGCGCAGGGGGTGCTCGCCGGCGCCTACGACATCGTCATCGCCGCCGGGGTGGAGTCGATGAGCCGGGTGCCGATGGGCTCCACCACCCTCGGCAAGGACCCCAACGGCCCGAGCCTGCACGCCCGCTACCCGGAGGGCCTGGCCCACCAGGGCATCGGCGCGGAGCTCGTCAGCGCTCGATGGAAGATCAACCGGGAGGACCTGGACATCTTCTCCGCGCGGTCGCACCAGCTCGCGGCGGCCTCCGCCGCGGCGGGGGACTTCACCGGGGAGATCGTCCCGGTCGAGATCACCCTTCCGGACGGCACGACAGCCCAGCACACCGTGGACGAGACGGTCCGAGCGACCACGACCGTTGAGACGCTGGCGAAGCTCAAGCCGTCCTTCTACACCGAGGCGTACGCTGCCCGCTTCCCGGAAATCACCTGGAACATCACCCCGGGTAACTCCTCCCCGCTGACCGACGGCGCCTCGGCCGTCCTGATCATGAGCGAGACCAGGGCGAACGAGCTCGGCCTGCGGCCACGGGCCCGGTTCCACACGTTCGCGCTCGCCGGGGATGACCCGTTGCTCATGCTGACCGCGCCGATCCCGGCGACCCGCAAGGCGCTCAAGCGCGCCGGTCTGAGCATCGACGACATCGACACCTTCGAGGTCAACGAGGCGTTCGCGCCCGTGCCGCTCATGTGGGCCCGGGACACCGGTGCCGACCCGGCGAAGCTCAACCCGCGCGGGGGCGCCATCGCGCTGGGCCACCCACTGGGTGGATCGGGCACCCGCCTGCTCACCACGATGCTCAACTACCTGGAGGCCACCGGCGGCCGTTACGGCCTGCAGACGATGTGCGAGGGCGGCGGCCTGGCCAACGCCACCATCATCGAACGGCTCTGACCTCCACCGGCCGATCCACCGGCATCGCCCTGGGCACCGTGGGAGCCGGCCCGGTCACGCCGTGAACGCGGCCACGGTGAGCTGCCGCACGGCGGGATCCCGGCATGCCCGCGTGTCCGGGCCGGTCAGCCGCAGCGCCTCGGTGTTCCCCGGCGGGTACACGCGCAGCACGGCGACCGGCGCGGTCCCCGAGGGAGGTGTGCAGCCTTCCGCCACGCCGAGATGCAGGATGCGCAGGACCGCCGTCGCGGCGCCCCCGGGCACGAGCCGCACCGGCGCGCCCACCGGCCCCGTGTGCTCCGCCGCCGCGCCCACCTGCCGGCCGGCCGCGTCCACGAACGACACGCCAGGGAATCCGCGTACCACGCAGGGGCTGTGACCGATGTTGGTCAGGACCAGCCGTTCGTAGTCGCTGCCCGCGGTTCCCTGGCGGTCGATGCTGCTCAGAGCGAGTTGAGCGGTCCGGCACCGGGCCGCCACCGGCGTCGCCGGAGCCGCCACCGCGGTGCCCCCGCCGCCGCCCGGGCCCGGGCCGCATCCGGCGACGAGGATCGCCGTCGCGGCCAGGGCGAGTACCACCGGAAAAACCCTCCCATGAGACCTGTGCATGACGACCTCCTCGTCGCGCGGCGAGCCGGCGAGCCGGCAAGCCACCCGGTAATGTCACCCAATCCCTTCCCGCTGCTACCTTCCGTGACACCGTCGGGGATCCGTCATATCGGGCTCCAGGGCTCTTGTTCTCATCGGCGCGTCCGGTTCCTCACCATCGCGTCCGGCCCACGCCCGCCGATCGACCGTTCTCCAGTACCGGGCCGGCCGGGCCACGACACCGGACCGGCTGGCCGGCCGGCCCACACAGTGATCTTCTACTGAGGCCCACTCAGGGTCTGGACCGTGCGCCGACCAGAGGTCATCGTGAAACGAACGGGCTATGAAGCGCGTTGTTGCCGCGTGACGGGGTAGGCCCGCGGGCCGGGTCGCCCCGCACCGACCGGAAGGGATCATGAAAGTCTCCGAAGATGCCGGGTGTAGTTCCGGCCGACCCACGCGCGAGGAAGCGCCCGCGGGGGTCGACCGATGATCGAGGCGCTTCTGTTGGTACTCAGCCTGGTGCTCGTGGCCGCCTGCGGCGTTTTCGTCGCGGCCGAGTTCGCTTTCGTCACGGTGGACCGGCCCTCGGTGGAGCGGGCCGCCGAGCGCGATGATCGGGGCGCCCGCGGGGTACTCACCGCACTGCGCGGTCTGTCCACCCAGCTGTCCGGCGCCCAGCTCGGGATCACCATCACCAACCTGGCGATCGGTTTTCTGGCGGAGCCCGCCATCGCAGGGCTGCTCGAGGGGCCGATCACCTCGCTCGGCGCCCCGGACGGGCTCGCCCGGGCGGCGTCGGTGGCGATCGCCCTGGTCCTCGCGACGGGCCTGACGATGGTGTACGGCGAGCTGATCCCGAAGAACCTGGCGATCGCCCATCCCCTCGGCACCGCGTTGGCGGTGCAGGCTCCCCAGCGTGCCTTCACGAAGGCCACCGGCCCGCTGATCCGCTCGCTGAACACCACGGCGAACGCGCTGCTGCACCGCCTCGGCATCTCGCCACGCGAGGAGCTGGCCTCGGCCCGTTCGGCTCAGGAGCTGTTCTCCCTCGTCGGGCGGTCTGCCGAGCACGGCACCCTCTCCCACGAGACGGCGACGCTGGTGCAGCGCTCCCTGCTGTTCGGTGACCGGACCGCCGAGGACGTCATGACACCCCGGATGCGCATGCGCACCGTCCATGCCGACGAACCGGTCAGTGAGGTTATCACCCTCACCCGGCGCACCGGGCACTCCCGCTTCCCGGTACTCGGCACGGACAGCGACGACGTCGTGGGCCTCATCCATGTGAAGAACGCGGTCGCCGTCCCCGAGGACGCCCGGGACGATACCCCGGTACGCGACGTGATGGTCCCGCCGGTGACCGTGCCCTCGACGATCCTGCTCGACCCCTTGCTGGAGACACTGCGTGCCGGCGGCATGCAGATGGCGATCGTGGTCGACGAGTTCGGCGGCACCGACGGACTGGTCACCGCCGAGGACCTCATCGAGGAGATCGTCGGCGACGTTGTCGACGAACACGATCGGGTCAGCCCGCGCGCCCTGCGCCGACGGGACGGCAGCTGGCTGCTCTCCGGCCTGCTGCGCCCGGAGGAGGCCCGCAACGTCACGGGGATCGACATCCCCGCGGACGACACCTACCAGACCCTGGGCGGTCTGATGGCCCGGGCACTGGGACGCATCCCCGGGGCGGGCGACACGGCGGCCGTGGAGGGCGTGCGGTACACCGTCGAGCGGATGGACGGCCGGCGGGTCGATCGGATCCGCCTGGATCCGATCGCGCCGACGGGCGCCACGCCGGAGAGGGCTACGGACCCGCCGGTCGCGGACCCCGCGGATCGCCGACCCGGCACAGGCCCGGCAGGCCCGGCCGCTGAGGAGGCCGAGGAGGCTGAGGATGCCGAGACCGCCTCGGTCGGAAGGGCGGGGTGGGGATGACCGACCTGCTGGCGATCGTCGCCACCGTCGTCCTGCTGGCGCTGAACGCGCTGTTCGTCGGAGCCGAGTTCGCGCTGATCTCGGCCCGGCGGTCGAGCTTGGAGCCGATGGCCGAGGCGGGCTCGCGGCTGGCGAAGATCACCCTTGGGGCGATGGAGAACGTCTCGCTGATGCTCGCCGGGGCGCAGCTCGGCATCACCGTCTGCACCCTGGGCCTCGGCGCTCTCGGGGAACCGGCGGTCGCGCATCTGCTCCGCGGACCGTTCGAGGCGGCCGGGATGCCCTCCGCCCTGCTGCACCCGGTGGCCTTCGCCATCGCGCTGGGCCTGGTGACCTTCCTGCACGTGGTCGTCGGCGAGATGGTCCCGAAGAACATCGCGCTGGCGATGCCGGAGCGTGCGGTCCTGCTGCTCGCCCCACTCCTGGTCGGAGTCGTCCGCTGCGGCAAACCGGTCATCGCGCTGCTCAACACGATCGCGGCCGTGTCGTTGCGGCTCGTCGGCGTCGAACCGAAGGACGAGATCGCGAGCGTCTTCACCCGCGACGAGGTCGCCGGACTCATCGAGGAGTCGCATCGGGAGGGTCTGCTCGCCGAGGATGAACACGACCTGCTGACCGGGGCGCTGTCGTTCGAGGAACGCACCGCGCGTGCCGTCCTGCTCCCGCCGGACGGGCTGGTCACCGTGTCCCCGGCGGTCACTCCCCGGCAGGTCGAACAGCTCGCCGCGCGCACCGGATTCACCCGCTTCCCGGTGCGGGACCCCGAGGGCGGACTGATCGGCTACCTGCACCTCAAGGACGTGCTGGAGACCCGGCCGGAGCGGCGGTCCAGCCCGGTCGCGGCCAAGTGGACCCGGCCGCTAGCCCGAGTCGGCGCCGACGACAACCTGCGGACGGCGCTGGCGACGATGCAGCACTCCGGCGCGCATCTGGCCAGGGTCACCGACGCCGACGGTACGGTCCTCGGGCTCGTCGCGCTGGAGGACATCCTGGAGGAGCTGGTCGGGGAGATCCGCGACGACGCCGTTCGCACGGTCGTGATCCCCACCCACCAGCCCGCCTGAACCGTCCGGTCCCGTATCTCCCGGTTACCTTGCCTATCCAGAGGCTTCGGTGTCCGATTTATCCCTCTGGATAGGCAAGGTGGGGATCAGCGGCGGGGTTCCCGGGCGACGATGACCGCCATCGACCGCGCCCACCAGTAGCTGCAGTCCGCCGGCGGCTGCAGGCCGTCGACGACACGCACGCTGAAGGTGCGGAAGTGGCGGAGCAGGGCCCGCTGATGCCGCCGGGACACCGAGTCGATCTCGTTCGAGTAGTAGGTGAACGAACCGCCGTCGGCCAGGTGGTCGGCGGCGTGCGCGAAGAAGTGCTCGGCGAAGGTGGGGCTGCGCACGAAATACTCGTCGACCTCGGTCTCGTCGAGGGGATAGGTGTCAAAGAGAATGCCGTCAAACCGGCCGAGGCCGGGTATGGCCTCCTGCCAACGCTCGGTGATGATCTCCACTCCGCGGCGCCCCGCGGGGCGGGCCCACTGCTCGGCGACGCGCACCGTGGCCGGGTTCGCCTCGATGATCGTGTGCCGGGCCGGGCCGATCTCCTGGACGAACCCGGCGGACAGGCCCAGGCCGAACCCGACCTCGAGGACGGTACCGCCCGGCTGGGTCACCTCGGCGGCCAGCGCCCGCATCAACGGCGCCTCCCAGGTCTGCATCACCTCCTGGCCGGAGACGAGCAGCGTGCCCTCGACCACCGCGGGGACCGCCGCGTCGATGGCTGTGTCGATCGTCGGACGAGGCGCCCCGGCCACCATCGTGCCGGCCGTCTCGTCCAGCGCGCTGAGATCGGCGACGAACTCGTCGAGGGCCCGGTCGAGCAGCAACCGCCGTGGCTCCTCGGAGACCGGGGCGAGCAGGGACCGCGAGGTCGGGGTCAGTGTCACGTCGAACTTTGCCGCGCGGCGGAGCACAGGGCCTCCCAGATCATGCATCTTTGCCGGTATTGCGCTATATTCCGTCCATACTGGTTCTGTCCATACTGCGATCTTCTATCCTTTACTGCGATACTTTGCCTGTGCGCCCGCGCCGGTCCAGGCATCCGCCGTATCTGAGAAGGTCGCCGGTCTCGGCGTACCTTGGGAGCGGGGCAGGGCGTGCGTGGCCGTTGTCCCACTACGGGAGTGGGACACGGTGACGGGGGCGACGCCGTGCGCCCGCTCCAGCTGACCGATCCGCGGCGGCTCGGGGTCTACCAGGTGATCGGCCGGCTCGGGCAGGGCGGCATGGGCACCGTCTTCCTCGGCCGGACACCCGACGGAAGCGCCGTCGCGATCAAGATGATCAGGCCGGAGCTCGCGCAACGGCCCGAATTCCGCGCCCGGTTCGCCCGCGAGGCCGAGAGTGCCCGCCGGGTTCGGCGGTTCACCACGGCCGCCGTGCTGGACGCAGATCCATACGGGCCCCAGCCCTATCTCGTGACCGAGTTCGTCGAGGGTCCGACGCTGTCGAGGCGCGTCTCCGTGCGGGGGCCGCTGCGGCCCGCCGATCTCGAACAGCTCGCAGTCAGCGTGACGACCGCCCTGAGCGCCATCCACGCGGCCGGGATCGTGCACCGCGACCTCACCCCCGGCAACGTCCTGCTGTCCCCGGTCGGCCCCAAGGTGATCGACTTCGGTCTGGCCCGCGAGCTCAACGCGGACACCGACCTAAGCCACAACGTCCGGCATGCCATCGGTACGCCCGGTTACATGTCCCAGGAGCAGATCCTCGACGCACCGATCACCTCGGCGGTCGACGTCTTCGCCTGGGGCGCCGTCATGATCTTCGCCGCCACCGGGCACGCGCCGTTCGGCACCGGTCGCATCGACGCCATTCTTTACCGCATCGTCAACGAGCCACCGCGGCTCGACGGAGTTGGCGGCGAGCTGCGCAACCTCGTCGAGATCGCGATGGCGAAGGACCCGGCGGCCCGGCCGAGCGCGGAGGAGCTGCGGACAGCGCTGATCGGCGGGGGTAGCCTCCCCGCGCGCCCGGAGCCCGGCACCAGACCGCCCGGACCGCCCGGCACCGCGCAGCCCATCGGACGTGCCCGCCGCTGGGCCCGGCGCCGGCCATCAGGCGCCAAGGGGCCGGCGCCCAGGCCCGGAGCCGCCCGGCAGCACGGGCGGCACGGGCAGCACCGCCGCGAACGTGGCGGACATGCCCGTCACCCAGCTGTCCCCGCCGCCTGTCGCCTCGCCGCCGCCGATTCCAGCCCGGACCCCGCCGCCGATACCGGCCCGGACCCCGCCGCCGCGTGGACAGCCCGGGTCGGTACCCCCGCGTCCAGCAGGAACCCCGCACCCGCCGGCACTCAGTCCATCACCGGCCCCGTCGCCACCGGCCCCGTCCAGGCGGCGGCGGTCGCGGACGGCACTGCTCGTCACCGGACTCGTCACCGGACTCGCCATCGCGATCGCCGCCGCGGCAGTGATGATCATTGTGCCGCGCGGCGGTGGCCCGTCGCCGGTTTCGGCGGCCGACCGCGCGTCCATCTCGTCACGCCTGGCCGCGGACACGGCGGCCCAGCGGGCCCGGCAACCGGGCCTGGCCTCCCGGCTGAGCCTCGCGGCCTACCGGATCGCCCCGACGGAGGCCGCGTGCGCGGCCGTCCTCGCGTCCTTCGCCCAGTCCACCGCCGCGCGGATCCCCGCCGGTCCCGCGGCCTTCTCCGACATCGTGCTCAGCCCGGACAGCACGACCCTCGCCGGCACCGACGACACCGGCCGCCTCCACCGCTGGAAGGTCGACGCTGCCGGCCGACCCACCGCCACCGCCGGGGGTTCCGCGAACGACCATGCGCACGGCGTCGTGTTCGACCGCTCGGGCACCCGACTCGCGACGGGTGGGGAGACCGACGCCGGCCGGCTCTGGGACATCGCCGATCCGGCGCGCCCCCGGCCGCTCAGCACGCTCGACCCCCAGGCCACGCCGGTCCATCGGCTCGCGTTGTCGAGCAGCGCGCATCTGCTCGTCACCGCCGGCGAGGACTGGTCGGTGGGGCTGTGGGACGTCGCCGATCCGGGGCGGCCCGTCTCGATACAGCTGCTGATCGGCCGCGCGGGGCCGGTGACGGACGTGGCGCTGCGGCCGGACGGCGCCGTCCTCGCCATCGCCGGCGCCAGCGGCACCGTGCAGCTGTGGAACGTCCGCGGCCCCCGCAGACCCGTCCAGATGGTCTCTGGTGCCCGGCCACACCGGCGCGGTGAACACCGTCGCGTTCAGCCCGGACGGACGGCGGCTGGCCACCGGCGGCGACGACCGGATCCTGCAGGTCTCCAACGTCGGCGATCCCGACCATCCGCGGGTCCTGCGCCGGCTGTCCGGCCACACCGCCCCCGTCGCCGCCGTCGCCTTCACTACCGACGATCATCTGGTGAGTGCGGACGGCGGTGGCGCGGTCGCCTACTGGGACCTCTCCGCCCCCACACCCGCGATGACCCCCCTGGGCATCCTGGACGCACCCGCCCGGGCGGTGGCCGGGACCGGCACCGAGACCGGCACCAAGACCGTCGCGCTGACCACCGACAAGGGGTCGGTCCTCCTCAGGACGCTCGACCCGGCCAGGCTGCGCCGGCTGGCCTGCGCCAAGCCGGGCGCGGCCCTGAGCCCGGCCGAATGGAGCCGGCTCATTCCTCGCCTCCCCTACACCGACTCCTGCTCCGGTTAAGGCCCGCTCCCCGGCTCCGCCGAACGCACCCCTACCAGAGAAACGCACTCCCAGCAGGGCGCTCGCCCGAACTAATGTTCGGGCGAGTCGAACGTCTGTCGATGGCAGCGTACGGCACGTGACAGGGCCGAGCTGCTCCCCGAGCTAGCCAAGTCCCTCACCGCCGTCGGCGTTGACTCCCGCATAACAGCGGCCCCGTATCACCCCCTTGGGGAGGATCGCGGATCGGTGTGTCGACCCCCGTCGCCCGATCGGCACGATCGGCACCGTCATCAGACAGTCG
Source organism: Frankia sp. CgJB1 (assembly GCF_977947065.1). Taxonomy (NCBI): domain Bacteria; kingdom Bacillati; phylum Actinomycetota; class Actinomycetes; order Frankiales; family Frankiaceae; genus Frankia; species Frankia sp. CgJB1. The sequence continues at coordinate 9,916 of NZ_CDWTNB010000059.1, read as the reverse complement.
ACGACCGCGCGACAACGCGACAGGTCTAGCGCCATCCGCGTCTGCCCAACCTGTCCGCCGAGCCCCACGAGACCGGCTGGCTAGGCCGGCATGGGTCCCACGCCGGTCGTCAGGCTCTCGAGCTTGGCGACGTTCTCCCCGACCGTGTCGTCGTTGCGGGGGATGTAGTGCGCGTCGAAGGCGATCTTCCGGCCGTTTTCCAGATAGTAGCGCAGGAAGGCGGCGGTCGCCGGCCGGCGCAGGGCGTCCGTGCGGGCGTAGACGAACAGCGGCTTGCACAGCGGCAGGTAGACGCCGGTGCCGACCGGCACGGCGTTCGGCGCCACGCACCCGTCACCATTGTTGATTTCGACGCCGCGCAGCTTGGTGCCGAAGGTCTCGTAGGTGGGGAAGTCGAGGTAGCCGATGGCCGAGCGGTCGGCGGCCACGTCGTTGGCGACCCCGCTGAGATCGGCCTGCCGGTAGTCGCGGGACCGGTCGCTGGCGTTACTGATCGTGGCGTTGAACACCTGCGCCTGCACGGAGCCGCGCGGCGGCCCGACAAACGTGATCGGCTCGTCCGGGAAGGACGGGTCGATCTGACTCCACCGGGTGACGGCGGAACCGGCCCCCCACACCTGCTTGACTTGCCGCAGGGTCAGACAGTGCAGCCAGGTGTTCTGCGGGTTGACCACGATCGGCAGGGTGTGGTGCGCCACCTCGAACCCGACGACCTTCTTCTCGCAGTCGGGGTTCTTGACGAATCCGGGATTGAGTTCGAACGAGGCGCCGGCGATGTCGGCCTTGCCGCTGCACAGCGCGGCGAAACCGTCCTCGGTCGTCGTGGGCTTGATGCTGACGGTGACGTTGCGTTGCACCTGACGGAACTCGTTGTAGGCGGTCTCGGTAATCGGGGCGACCTCCGGGGATCCCGCCACCCGGACGAGGTTCACGGCGGAGGCGGGTGGCCCGGTCGGGCCGGTGGCGGATGGGGCCGGCGACGCGGTGACCACCGGGGCGGCCACCGCGTCCGCCCCGGAGTCCGCCCCGGAGTCACGGCCGGTCAGCACCACGGCGAAGGTCGCCCCGAGGGCCAAGAAGAGGACCACGACAATGGCGGCGACGACCGTGGCCCGCCGGGACCCGAAGATTCCCCGGCTGTCCCCGGCGGAGGCACCGTGCGGGCCGCCCGCACCGCCCGTCGAGAGGTCCGAGGGCAGGTCGAGCTTTCCCGGCGGCCCGAGCAGAACGTGGTCCCGATCGGCGCCCACCGGCATGAGGCCGGGCGGGATCCGGTGACCGGGCGTGTCGGACGGGCCCGGGCCGTCGGCGGCGATCCCCGGCGGTGGGGGATCCGCCGCGCCACCCGAGGAGATCACCGTGTCGTCCCCGGCGCCCGAGCCGTGCAGCGCGGAGCCGTCCGGGCCGCTGAGCACCGTCGCCGCGACCGTCACGCCGTCCGCCTCCGGCACTCCTCGGACCCCGGCCGGACCCACTGTGCCCGCGAACCCCCTCGGCCCGGACAGCCCCCCGGCCCGGACAGGAAGGGCGGCCGCGAGACCAGGTCCGCGGCGTCCGGCGGCCGGATCACCGCGGTGACGTCGGAGGGCTCCTGGGCGGAAGGTTCCTCGGCGTCACCGGCATCGCCCGACGCGCCGGAACCGCCGGCGGCCACCGCCCCGACGGCTCCGAAGGCTCCGGGCACACCCGGAACACCGACCGCGCCGAGAACACCCGGAACACCGGGTGCACTCCCGGCACCGACGGCGCCGAACCGGTCAGCGAGGTCGGCGGCGAGCAGCGCCGCGCCCATCGCCACATCCGCGTCCGAACCGTGGTCGATCCGGCCGATCCCGCTGAAGGTCTCCCGCAGCCGGCGGGCCACCAACGGAAGGTGGGAGATCCCGCCGGACAACAGGATCCGGGACAGCTCGGCGGGAGGTCACCGGCACCGAGCGGAGCGCCCGGCGGAAGGTCATGATCGTGTCATCGACGATCGGGCCGATGAGGGTCTCCAGCTCCGCCCGGCTCAGCGTGACGAAGGTATCGACTCCGGGAAGGGAGACCGGAACGTCGACCTCGTCCTCACCGGAAAGGATCTCCTTCGCCTGCGCGCACTCCCGCCGCAGCCTGCCGAGCGCGGTCCGGATCATCGGGTCGGAACGGTCAAGCGCCGCACGCTCGACACTCGCGCCGGTCAGCACCCGGTCGACCAGGAGCTCGTCGAGCTCGAGGCCGGCGCCGTGGCGCAGACCCGCGGCTAAGCCGAGCAGCTGGAACCCGAACGGCGAGAAGGACAGGATCCCCGTGTCGAGGAAGCCGGCGCCGAAGTCGTACCATCCGAGTTCCGTAATGCCGGTACTCGGTCGCGAGTGGTCCCGGCGGCCTACCGTGCATTCGTGCGACAATTGCCTCGCCAGTTGCCTCATCTGCTGACCGAAAAGCTGCCGGAACCACCCCCGCTCCTGCGGCGCGGCCCCTGCGCGAAAACGTATTCCCCAGTCGGCTGCACGATCCACGGATGGCGGCTCTCCTCGGCCTCTGGCTCGGGATCGCCTTCGGAACATGCTTTCTGACCGGGCTGGTGTCGCATTTCATGCAGCATCCGCCGTCCTGGCTGGAATGGCCTTCCCGACCCGTCTGGCTGTACCGGGTGACCCAGGGCCTGCACGTGACCACCGGACTCGCGAGCGTCCCACTGCTGCTGGCGAAGCTGTGGACGGTGTATCCGCTGTTGTGGGAATGGCCCCCGATCCGTTCCGTCGCCCATGCGGTGGAGCGGATAACGATCGTGCCGTTGATCGCAGGGGCGATCTTCCAGCTCAGCACGGGCATCGCGAACATCGCGCAGTGGTACCGGTTCCACTTCTTCTTCACCGTGACCCATTACTGGGTCGCCTGGATCACAATCGGCGCGCTGGTCCTCCACATCGTCGCGAAGTTCACCGTCGTCCAGGCGAACGTGGGCCGTCGCCGCCATGAGCGCGCGCCCCTGAACGGCGCCGCCACCACCATGACCGGCGCCGCCCCGGGGACGGGCAGTCTGACGCGGCGCGGCCTCGGCCTCGCGACGGGGACCGCCGCCGGGGTAATCGTGGCGACGACCGCTGGCCAGTCGGTCCCGGGCCTGGCCCGGCTGGACCTGCTCGCGCCGCGGCGGCCCGACATCGGCCCGCAGGGGCTCCCGGTGAACCGCACGGCGCGAGCCGCGCGGGTCACCTCCCTCGCCCGTGACCCCGGGTACCGGCTGGAGGTGGTCGGTCCGCGCCGGATGGTGTACACCATCGAGGAGCTGTACGCGCTGCGTCGGTACAGCTCGAAGCTGCCGATCACCTGCGTCGAGGGATGGGCCGCGGACGCCACCTGGCACGGGCCGCGGCTGCGGGATCTGCTGGACGCCGCCATGATCCCCGCCGACGCGACGGTCCGGGTCGAGTCCCTCGAGGCCCGCGGGGGCTACCGGGCAAGCGACGTCAGCCCCTCGCACGCCCGGGACTCGTTGACCCTGCTCGCGACCGGGGTGAACGGCGCCGGCCTCGACCTCGACCACGGTTATCCGGCCCGGCTCATCGCGCCGAACCGGCCCGGGGTCCTCCAGACGAAATGGGTACATCGGGTGGTGATGGTATGAACGCCGTCGTACTGCGCGGTGTCGCGGTGGCGGCCGGGCTGGCCGCAATCGGTTACGGAGTCGACGGCGTGCTCACCCACCAGCAGGCCACCCGGCCGCCGAACACCGTGGTCTGGCTGATCGGCGGGGTCCTGGTCCATGACGCGTTGCTCGTGCCCGCGACGATGCTCGTCGGCTTCCTGCTCACCCGGTTGGTCCCACCGCCCTACCGGTCCGTCGCACAGGGCGCACTGCTGGTGAGTGCGGCGGTCGCCCTGTCGTCGCTCCCGCTGTGGCGTGGCTACGGTGGGGACCCTGGGAACCCGACGGTGAACCCGCTGCCGTACGGACGCAACCTCGCGCTCGTTCTCGGAGTGGTCTGGGCCGGCGCGGCGGCCCTTATGGTGAGTCGGGCGGTCCGCGCCCGGCGGGGAATCATCCGGTCGGGAGACGCCGGCGCAGCGCGGCGAAGTGCCGGCCGGCGCTGCACCAGGTCCGGGTGATTAGCAGTCCGGCGTCCGGCGCGAGGCCGGTCAGGTCGTCCCCGTCCACCAGGCACCAGGAGAAGGGCCGCGACACCCGGCCGGTCGCGGCCTCCAGCCGGACCCGCATCGGGCCGGTCTGGGTGCCCGGCGGTTCGAGTTCGATGAGCACCCGGCCGGAGGGGGCGAGGAGTTCCCCGGCCCGGCGCAACAACCGGATCGGGTCGCCGCCGATGCCGATGTTCCCGTCGGCGAGCAGCAGCGCGGCCCATCGTCCCTCGGCAGGTACCCGGCCGAACACGTCCCGCCGTAGCGCCGGCGCACCGGCCCGCCGGGTCAGGTGCACCGCGAACGGCGCGACGTCGATGCCGAGGGCCGGCACCCCGCGGGCCGCGAGCGCAGCCGCGAGCCGGCCGGGCCCGCAGCCGACGTCGAGGGTCGGGCCGCCGCAGTGACGCAACAACGACAGATCCCCCGGGGACAGCGCCCCGGTGGAGCAGGTGCGCGGGGTCGACGCCGCCGGGGGCAGAGTGCCACGCCAGCGGTTCACCGGCAGTGGGTCGCGTCGCCCGTCGGGACGGCGCATCCACAGCTGTCCACCGGCGGAACGCAGTCCCGCCTCGTAGACGGTCGTCGGTCCCCACCGGCCGTCGGGGACGCCGGTCAACACGCGGTGGCCCGGCCGGCGGCGATGCGATCCCCTTGCGTGGCGCGCAGCGCCGCGGCGAAGCGCCCACCGGGCACGAGCCGGGCGACCGCGTCGGCGTCGGCCATGGTGTCGACGTCACGCACCGTCGGCAGGGTTGTGACCGTCAGGCCGGCTTCGGACAGGCGGGCCCGTTGCCGTGCGCCGGTGTCCGGGCGCGAGGTCGGCACGCCACGGAAAAGATCGCCGTCGGGGGTGGTCAGGCCGCGTGCCCACCATCCCCCGTCCGCGGCGGGACCGAACACCGCGTCGGTCGCATGCAGCGCGTGGCAGGCGGAGGCGAGCAGGGCGGCGGTCACCTGGGGGGTGTCCATCCCGATGAGCAAGGTCGGCTCGCTGCCGGCGTCGAAGGCTGCGGCGAGCCTGACGTCGAACGGCCCCGACACCTGCGGCATCACTTCGATCGCGATTCGTCCGGCCGGGATTCGTCCGAACGAGGTCTCCAGCCACGGGCCGACCGCGCCGTCGAGGACGAGGACCGGGCACAGTGCGTCGAACCCGGGCAGGCGGGTCAGCTCCTCAACCGCGGCCAGCGTGTCCGCGAGCGCGGCCGCCGCGACGGCCGCCGCCTGGTCCGGGCGCAGGGGCGGCGTGAGGCGGGTCTTGACCCGACCGGGTACCGGCTCCTTCGCCATCACGAGCAGCCTCACCGGAGGCTCGCCAACAGGGCGGACATGTCCCGGGCCGTCCGGGCGGCGCCGAGCGGTGTCCCGGTCACCTTGGAGCGCCCGACCCGAGGGGTGTAGGCCACGTCGGTCTCGATGATCCGCCAACCGGCCTGGGCTGCCCGCAGCAGCAGTTCCAGCGGATAGCCGAACCGGCGGTCGGCCACGGGCAGTCGGAGCAGGTCCTCCCGGCGGGCCACCCGCATCGGGCCCAGATCATGGACGGGAACGCCGCGCCGGCGCAGCCGCCCGGCGACCACCGCGTTCCCGAATCGGGCGTGCGGCGGCCAGGCCCGCATCGAGGTCGGGCGACGGCGGCCAAGAACCAGATCGGCCCGGCCGGCCAGCAACTGCGCGACGAGACCGGGAAGCTCGGCGGGATCGAGGGAGGCGTCCGCGTCGCACACGCCGACCATGTCGGCGTCCGCGGCGAGCAGCCCGGCGTGCACGGCGGCGCCGTAGCCGCGCTCAGGCACGTCGACGACAACCGCCCCGCGTTCCAGCGTCACCTGGCGGGAACCGTCGCGCGATCCGTTGTCCGCGACGATCGGCCGGTAGCCGACGGGCATCCGATTCAACACCCAGGGTAGCGCCCCGGCCTCGTCCAGGCAGGGCAGGACGACGTCGACGGAGGCCCCGATCCCACTACGTTGCGTGAACATGATCGGGACTGTAGTGCCGCCCGCGCGTGATCAACCCTTACGGAACAAGGAATGCCCGGGTCCCGTCCGGCGGCTCGGCACGGACACGACGACGAGCATGACGAGCATGACGAGCATTACGAAGCGGAGACATCCGAGCCGATCATGGTCAAGACGGCCGTCGCCTTACCTATCGTGGCCGGGTGGCCCGTGTGCTCATCGTCGACGACGACGCCCTCGTCTCCGAGGTCGTCGACCGCTACCTGCGCAACGCCGGCTTCGACGTCGACCGCACCGCGGACGGGTCCACGGCCCTGCGGGTGGCCGAGACGACCCCACCGGACCTCGTCGTCCTCGACCTGATGCTGCCCGGTCTCGATGGCATCGAGGTGTTCCGCCGGCTCCGGGCGCACCGACCGGTACCAGTGATCATGCTGACCGCACGTGCCGACGAGTCGGATCGCATCACCGGTCTGGAGATCGGCGCCGACGACTACGTGACCAAGCCGTTCTCGCCGCGGGAGCTGACCCTGCGCGTGCAGTCGGTGCTGCGGCGGGCGAACGAAGCGGCGCCGGGCGCGGAGGCCGGCGTCCTGCGGGCCGGCCCCCTCGTCGTCGACGCAGCCGCGCGGACCGCCACCCGGCACGGGGTGCCGCTCGGGCTGACGGTGCGCGAGTTCGATCTGCTGGCCTTCCTGCTGCGCCGGCCCGGCCGCGCCTTCACCCGGGGCGAGCTGCTCGAACAGGTGTGGGGATGGAGCTATGGCGACCCCTCGACGGTCACCGTGCACATCCGCCGACTGCGGGAGAAGATCGAGGATGATCCGACCGCTCCCCGGATGCTTGTCACAGTGTGGGGAGTCGGGTACCGCTACGATCCCGGCAGCCCGCGCCCCGACAGCACCCCGCGCCCCGACAGCACCCCCACCGGACAGGTGGCGGCACCGGACGAGGGACGACACCGAGGATGAGACCCGAGGCGGTGCGGCGGGACGACGACCTCACGGGCGGGCGGCGAGCGAGAGCGAGAGCGAGGCCCCAATGAACGCCGACCTGGAGGTCATGGGGATCGCGCTCGGCTGTTCGACAGCGGCCGCGCTCACCGGCCTGCCGTTGCTGCGGGCGCTCCGGAAGCGGCTGTTGTGGGCGACAGTCGCGTCACTGAGCGTAATACCGGTCGTCGCGGTGACGGCGGGGGTCGCCGGCACGGCGCAGGCAATGTTCCTCTCCGATCACGACCTGCGGGTCGTGCTCATCGTGGTCGCCGTGTCGGCGGTGGTGGCGTCGGCATCCGCGGTGCGCCTGGGTGGCCCGGTCGTGGCGGCGATCGGGACGCTGACCCGAGCGACGGCGGCCCTGGGCGAGCCGGGCTATCGCGGCGCCGGCCATGTTCCGACCGCCGAGCTCAGCGCGCTGGCGACGGCACTGGACGCGACCCATGTCCGCCTGGTCGAGGCGCGGGAACGGGAACGGGCCCTGGAGGCGAGCCGCCGCGAGCTGGTGGCCTGGATCAGTCATGACCTGAGAACCCCGCTCGCGGGAATCCGGGCGACGGCCGAGGCCCTGCAGGACGGCCTGGTCACGGACGCCGAGACGACGGCCCGCTACCACCGGCTGATGCTCGCCGACGCCGAGCGGCTGACCGGCATGGTCGACTACCTGTTCGAACTGGCCCGGCTGCAGGCCGGTGCGCTGCGGCTGAGCCTGGAGAAGGTGCGCGTCGCCGATGTCGTCTCGGACGCGATCGCCGCGGTGGACCCGATCGCGCGGGCCAAGGGAGTCGTCGTCAGCGGGCGGGCCGATCACGCCGGGTACGTCGACGCCGACGCGGCCGAGGTGGGGTGCGTGCTGACCAATCTCCTCGTCAACGCCATCAGGCACACCCCCGACGGCGGAACGGTGGAGATCACCGCTACCGCGGACGCCGACCGGGCGGTCTTCGCCGTGGCGGACCGGTGCGGCGGCATCCCGCAGGAGGAGCTGCCCCGCGTGTTCGACCTCGGATTCCGGGGCGAGTCGGCCCGGACCCCCGGCGGTGACGACCACCCGCACCAGCCACGGATGCGGTCGGGGATCGGCCTCGCGATCGTCTGCGGCATCGTCGAGGCGCACGGGGGCGACGTCACCGTGCACAACCATCGGGAGGGCTGCCGCTTCGTCGTCGCGCTCCCCACGTCCTGACGTCCGGACGCCGCCCGGGGTTACGACGGCGCCGACACAGGGGCCGGGCCGGAGACGTTCCGCGGTTCGTAAGATCCGGCGCGTCCCGGCACCGCTAGCGTCGGCGTCATGCGGGTTCTCGTCACCGGTGGCGCCGGTTTCATCGGTTCTCACGTTGTCGACGCGCTGGTCGCGGCGGGCGGCGAGGCCAGGATCCTCGACGCCCTGCTTCCGGCGGTGCACCGGACGAAGCCCCGGGTCAACAACGCCGCCGAGATGATCGTTGGGGACGTGACCGATCGGGGCCAGGTCGCCGAAGCACTGAGCGGGATCGACGTCGTATGCCACCAGGCCGCCATGGTGGGTCTGGGTGCCGATCTGGACGACCTTCCGGCGTATGCCACGAACAACGATCTCGGCACCGCGGTCCTGCTCGCGGCGATGGCCCGCGCCGGAGTGGGGCGACTGGTCCTGGCGAGCTCCATGGTGGTCTACGGCGAGGGTGGTTACCGCTGCCCGACGGACGGACCGGTGCGGCCCCGGACCACGGCAGGCCGCCGACCTGGACGCGGGCCGTTTCGAGCCGCCGTGCCCACGGTGCCACCGGCCGCTCTCGCCCATCGTGGTCCACGAGGACGCCCCCTTGGACCCCCGCAACGCGTATGCGGCGACCAAGGTCGCCCAGGAGCATCTCGCGGCGGCATGGGCGGCGGAAACCGGCGGGACCGTCGTGGCACTGCGTTACCACAACGTCTACGGTCCGCGGATGCCCCGGGACACCCCTTACGCCGGCGTCGCGTCGATCTTCCGCAGTGCGCTGGAATACGGGCGGGCCCCGCGGGTCTTCGAGGACGGCCGGCAGCTGAGGGATTTCGTGCACGTCCACGACGTTGCGCAGGCCAACCTGCTGGCATCCCAGCAGCCGCAGGCACCCGGCCGGCTGGTTCCCCTCAACATCGGCTCCGGTGATCCCCACACCGTCGGGGACATGGCGGACGCGCTGGCTCGTGCCTTCGGCGGTCCGAAGCCCGTCGTGACCGGTACCTCCCGGGTCGGCGACGTCCGCCACATCGCCGCGTCCTCGGTTCGAGCAGGCGATCTTCTCGGCTACCGGCCGCGGGTCGACTTCGCCGGGGGGATGCGGGCCTTCGCCCATGATCTGCTGCGAGACTAAGGTTCTCCCCGGATCCGCGATCCTCCCTGGCCCGCTCGGGGCAGACCCACGAAGGACTAATCCCCGTCGGCCACCTTCATGAGATCGAAGATGCATCCGCCGAACATGCTGCCCGTGAAAACTGCCCGTGAACGTGCAGGACTCGAACGTCATGTCAAAGAACGAGCACCGAATGAAGGTGCAGGTGGTGAAAGCAGTATCCGAATAGACTGATGTGCTAAACCGGACCTCCAGAAGGTGCGCTCAGTCAAATCCACCACACGAAGAAAACATGATCATAGCTCTGGCCAGACAGATCCCCGCCGTCGGGGCCCAGGGACCGGGTGGTCGCCCGCGTCCGCGGGGCCGGTTCGCCGTATTTCCGTTCGGCCAGGCGCCGCAGCCTTCCGGCCAGACACGATCTTCAGTGCCCACCTCACGGTTGCCCCCGAACTGGGCGCACCACTCGACGAGGTATCAATCGCCCACGAATTGTGTTGCATGCCACATGCCTCAATGC
>NZ_CDWTNB010000058.1:0-20664 GCF_977947065.1 Frankia sp. CgJB1 | reverse complement strand
TGCCCCACCACCGGCTCGGACTCGTCCACCCGACCATCATCGGCCAGACCCCGCCCGGCCGTCAGCATCATCGTCACGATCTACCTCTCCCAGCCCCGCCCAAGCCAGCCTAGATGGAACGTACTGCCTGTCTCGTCTCATCTTGGCAGGTAGGGGCTCCTGGGAAGGTCGAGCTCCGGGGATGCGTGGCCTGTGGATGAACCCTCGTTATCCACAGGCGACCAACCGAGGGTTTCCGAAGTCGCCGTGACGGCTCACTGTGGGAGAGGCCGTTCGCGGCCAGCCCGGCGGATCCGTCCCTGACCCGAGGAGCACGCCATGCTCGAGACGACCATCACGCTTGTCGGCAACCTGGTCGACGATCCGGATCATCGGATGGCGGCCAACGGTGCGTCGATATGCACCTTCCGCCTCGCGTCGACGCCCCGCCGGTTCGATCGTTCCGAGAGCCGCTGGGTCGACGGAACCACGCTGTTCCTGCGGGTCTCCTGCTGGCGCCAGCTCGCGGACAACGTCGCTGCCAGCCTCGTCCGGGGTGATCGTGCGCTCGTCTACGGCCGGCTGCGGCAGCGGTCGTTCGAGACGGGCGAAGGGGAACGGCGGGTTACCTACGAGATCGACGCGGATGCGGTCGGAACCGAGCTCACCTGGCATGCGGCTCGCTCGGAGCGACTTGCCCGTCGCCCGGGCTCCGCCCCCGCGGGGGCGGCGGCCGCGACGGGTGTTCCCAGTGATCCGTCCGCTCTGGTGGGATCCGCTCTGGTGGGATCCGAGCACGGTGCTCTGGCCGGCTTCCCGGTCGCTGGTGCGGATGCGGATGCGGCCGGAGCGGCATCTGCCGCGACGGCCATGGCGTCGATGGTCGCGGGACCGCCGGCGGGTGCCGGGCGGCTCCAGGGCGCGGGTGTGGCGCCCGGCGAACCGCGCCCGTCCGCCGTGACGGTCGACGATTCACCCTGGCAGTCGTTTCCCTCCTCCTCCCATGACCTCTCCTGATCGTCCAGCCGTCGATGGCGGGGACCTGGAGGGCGAGTCGGACCGACCTGCGTCCGGCGCGGCCAAGGGCGCTGGGTACCGTGCCGTGGATGAGCAGCCGGCACGAGATGGGGCCGACGGGGCCTGTCTCCGCCGAACCTGGGACAGAGCCGCAGGCGCCCTTCGACGTCATCGATGCGCAGGTTGTCGTGAGTCCCGGCTTGGAGAGCGGCCTTGCGCACGCGACACCCGGATCGGTGGTCGTCGCCGCGCCCAGGGGTGATGCTGAGCCCCGGAACGACACGCCGCGGTCCCGGCCGGACGGCGAACAACCGCCGGCCGGGCCGCCGGCTTCCGACGACGCTCACGGTCGGCGGGCTCCCGTCCAGCGGCTGCGCGTTCGTCTCGCGAGCATCTCGGGGCCCGCCCGGTACGTGATGGTGCTCGCCGTCCTGAGCGCGGCGGTCGCCGTCGTCCTCCGGCACACCGTGTTCCCGTTCCTGTCGGTCAATAACGACGAGGGCATCTACCTCCTGCATGCCAGGACCCTCGCCGAGGGCCGCCTGTTCCCGCCCGCCCCGGACCCGGCGCCGTCCTACCTGCCATGGCTGGGAACCGTTGTCGGCGATCACTACGTGTTGAAGTACACGCCCTTCGTACCCGCGATCTTCGCGATCGGCATCGTGCTGACGGGAAGCATCGATCCGGCGCTTGCGATGATCGTCATGGCGGCGGTCGTCGTCACCTACCTACTGGGCGCCGAGCTGTCCGGCAGCCGGCGGACCGCGGCGTTGGCGGCGACCCTGCTCGCCTTCTCCCCGCTGGTGATCCTCCAGAGCGCGATGGTGCTGAGCTACCTGCCGACCCTGGTGCTGCTGCAGGTGACCGTCCTGGGAGTGCTGCGGGGACGGCGCCGCCGACGGGCGGCACCGGTGGTCGTCGCGGGCCTCGCCCTCGGCGTGGCGGCGGCGGTGCGGCCGTACGACGTCGTCCTGCTCCTGGCTCCGCTCGCGATCTGGCTGGTCTTGACCTCCACGGGCGGGCGCTGGTGGCTGTGCCGGTGGCTGCTTTGCGGGCTCGCCGCGCCCATGGTGCTCGTCCTGCTCAGCAACGCCGCCGCCACCGGTGACCCGTTGCGGCTGCCGTTCGCGCTCCTCGAACCCGACGACAAGATCGGCTTCGGGTTGCGCAAGCTGTATCCCGGCGACGGCAGGCACGACTTCGGCCTGGTCGAAGGGCTGCAGTCGGTTGGCGACCACCTGTGGTTGTTCGGCGGCTGGGCCTGCGGGGGAGTAGTGCTGGCCGGCTGTGCGATCGTCGTGGCGGCTCGGCGGCAGCTGTCCGCACCCGCCGCGGTCCTGGGTGCGGGTGGGCTGCTCTTCCTGGGCGGATACGTCGGCTTCTGGGGCGCGTGGAACGCGGCCGAGTTGTGGGGCGGCATCCGCTACGTCGGCCCCTTCTACCTGGTCCCGGTGCTCATCCCGCTCGTCCACCTCGGCGCGGAGGGCCTGGTCAGGGCCGGCGAAGCCGTCTTCGCCCGCGGGCACCGCTTCGGGCTCACCGCCGTCGCGGGGACCGGCGCCGCCATCCTGGCGCTCACGGCCGTCGTCCTGGTCGGGGCGGTGCGCGCCAACCTCACGCTCACCGGGCACGACCGTGACCTCAGCGCGATGCTGAATCGGCTGCCGGGCGACCCGCTCGTGTTCGTCGCGGTGAACCCGCCGTTTCTCGGGCATCCCACTCCGGTGACCGCGAACGGGCCGAAGCTCGACGGTCCCGTCCTGTTCGCCGTGTCGCGGGGGGTCGACGATCTCATCGTGGCCGCTGACCACGCGGACCGCCCGGCCTACCTGCTCCGCCTGGCATCGGCCTACGGCCGCTCACCCGCCTCGCCTTCCACCGCGCGGGTCGAACGGCTGGCGGTCAGGAGCGGCAGGCGGGTGGCGGTGACCCTGCGAGTGGATGCCGCGCCCGCGGGCGCCCGTTCCGCCCGCGTCGTGCTCACCGAGGGTGCCCGCCGCCTGTCGATTCCGGTCCATCCGCGGATCCCCACCTCGATGATCCTCACCGTCGACGCGGACGGCCTCGATATCACCGACGTCGCCAATATCACCAGTATCACCAACATCGCCGGCGGCACGGACAGCCCCGGCGGCACCACGACGGACCGCAACGACTCCGGCCGGTCCCCGGTGCATTCCGGATCCCTCGGCCGTCCGTCGGCGAGCACCGTGCGGGACGGCCGGGGCACCTCCATCACCGTGGCCTACTACGCGACGAGCCCTTCCGGACGGGAACATTTCCTTGATCATAAGGTGCTGCCCGTGCGGCTGGCCGCACGGGACGGTTCCCGGTCGGACAGCTCCCGGTCGGACGGTTCCCGGCCGGCTGCCGGCCCGCCGGTCACCGTGCTCGGATCCCTGGGGGAGGTCGATGAGGTCGGCGAGGGGCGTCGGCCGCCGCTGCGCATCATCATCGATGATCGTCGAGGCTGACCTGCCCGCCCGGGTAACCTGCCTGCCCCGGCGCCCCGATCCCCCGGTGATCGGTCGGCCTGATGATCGGTCGGCCCGGTGATCGGTCGGCCCGGTGATCGGTCGATGCGGCGGATGGGAGGAAGCATGTACGTTCCGTCGAGGACGTCAGTCCCCGGCTCGTAGATCCGTAGGACGGGCCGGAAATCACCGACTGCCGCGGGCAGCCAGTTGGCAAGCGGCCCGCCGTCCTCCGGGGGATCGCTCTGGAGCAGGATGCGCACCGAGCCGTCCGGACCGCGGCGCAGATCGCGGTCGCCGCTCCGCAGGGAATACCGGTGCAGGGGATTCTCGACGAGGTAATACTCGGGCGCGTCGTACATTGTCAGCGACCAGAACACGGCCTGCGGAGGCGGCACCAGCTCCAGCAGGTACCGGTGGGCCCCGCTCAGCTGACGGCCGTCCGTGTCGATAGCACGGCTCGCCTGGATCTCCTCGTAGCCGTGCGTCGCGCCCCGCGGCAGCCGGGCGGCCATCGCCCGGGCGAGACGGGCCTGTGCCCGATCGCTTATCCGCCAGGCCGGATCGTCGATCGTGCCTGGTCCGAGTCGGTCCAGGTTGAAGTCGAGGGCATGCGGGGTGCTCACCCAGCCGTTCGTCAGCGCCCGGCCGGCGTGCGCCACCCGTTCGAGCTCGTCGCGGCCGGCGCGCAGCCCGGTGCGCAGGGACCAGGCGAGGCCCGGGTTGGGGTCGATGTACGGCGAAGGATCGTTGAGGATCCCGAGCGAGGTGAAGTGGCGGGCGTACTCGGCCTCGGCCCGCGACGGAGGATAGGCGCGCAGCCAGATGCGCAGCTCCTCCCAGAACCGGAGGTCGTCACAGACCCTCTTCGAGTGCTCCGGCGGTCCCTCCGCGCGGCGGGCCTCGGGATCCAGCGGGCTCAGGTCCAGTTCCTCCTGCAGCCGGGACACCGCCGCGATGTCCGCCGGGCCGTCGAAGCCAAACCGGTTGATCAGCGTCAGCAGCCGGGTCGGCGCCTTGATGCGGGCCAGCGACGCGGGCGCGCTGCCCGTCCAGCCCGGCGGGACGAGCAGATAGCGCCCACCCCGTCCGCCGGTGGTTCGCCGTCCCACGTAGGCGAAGTTGTTCCGCCAGGCGTCCATGAAGATCATCACGCTGTAACGATCCGGCGTGTCGGGGATCCGCAGGACCAGCGGACCCGGCGTGAGGTCGACCTCGGCCACCGAGCACAGGGCGTCGTTGTCGACGCTGACGAAGCAGGACAGTGGCGCGGGCGGTTCCGTCTCGTGAGCGAAGGCGTTGTACCCGGCGGGCCGGATCGGCCCGATTCCCTCAGCCGCCGTCCGTACGCTCAGCCGGACATTGCTGACCAGGGGATATCCGAAGATGAACGCCTCGGCCGCCAGCCCGAGCCGATGGTCACTCGCGAGCATGCCGTCCTCCCCGCGCTCGTCATCTCCGTTTCAGCGGTCGTCCCCATGCAGCGGTCGCCCCCACAGTCTGTGCCCTTCTTCGTGGTGTGGTACCCACCGGATGCCGTCCGGGGACCGGGAGGACCCGATGATCCGCCCGGTCCCCGGCGTCGGCCGACGGGCCACCGATCACCGCTGTGAGGAACGCGGGCGCGATGCCCTAGGGTTGATGGCATGGCGCAGTACGTCTTCCAGATGCGCAAAGCGCGCAAGGCCCATGGCGACAAGGTCATCCTCGATGACGTGACCCTGTCGTTCCTCCCCGGAGCCAAGATCGGGGTAGTCGGCCCGAACGGCGCGGGGAAGTCGTCCCTGCTCAAGATCATGGCCGGCCTCGATCCGCCGAGTAACGGCGAGGCGACCCTGAGCCCCGGCTACACGGTCGGCATGCTCGCCCAGGAACCCTCGCTGGACGAGACCAAGGACGTCCGCGGCAACGTCGAGGACGGCGTGCGCGAGATCCGCCGGGTGCTCGCCCGCTACGAGGAGATCAACGAGAAGATGTCCGCGCCCGACGCGGACTTCGACTCCCTCCTCGCCGAGCAGGCCGAGCTCATCGACAAGATCGAGGCCGCGAACGCCTGGGAGCTCGACAGCCAGCTCGACCAGGCCATGGACGCGCTGCGGCTGCCGCCCGGCGATGCCGACGTCACCCTGCTCTCCGGCGGTGAGCGCCGCCGGGTCGCGCTGTGCAAGCTCCTGCTCGAGGCTCCCGACCTACTCCTGCTCGACGAGCCGACCAACCATCTCGACGCCGAGAGCGTCGCCTGGCTGGAGCAGCACCTCGCCCGCTATGCGGGCGCCGTGCTGGCCGTCACCCACGACCGGTACTTCCTGGACAACGTCGCCGGCTGGATCCTCGAGCTCGACCGGGGCCGTGCCCTGCCCTACGAGGGCAACTACACCACCTACCTGGAGAACAAGGCGGCCCGGCTGAAGGTCGAAGGCCAGAAGGACGCCAAGCGGCGCCGGGTACTCGCCCAGGAACTCGAGTGGGTCCGGTCCAATCCGAAGGCCCGCCAGACCAAGAGCAAGTCGCGCCTCGCCCGCTACGAGGAGCTGGCCGCCGAGGCGGACCGGGCGCGCCCGCGCGACTTCGAGGACATCCAGATCCCGCCCGGCCCCCGGCTCGGCAACCAGGTTATCGAGGCCAAGGGGCTCACCAAGGGCTTCGATGACCGGCTCCTCATCGACAACCTGTCGTTCACCCTGCCGCGCGGCGGCATCATCGGCGTGATCGGCCCCAACGGCATCGGTAAGACGACCTTGTTCAAGATGTTGACCGGGCAGGAGGCGCCGGACGCCGGGGAGCTCGTCATCGGCGACACCGTCGACATCGCCTATGTCGACCAGACCCGCTCGGGCCTGGACCCGAAGAAGAACGTCTGGCAGGTCGTCTCCGACGGCCTCGACCACATCGTCGTCGGCAAGGTCGACTTCCCGAGCCGGGCGTACGTGTCGTCGTTCGGGTTCAAGGGGCCCGACCAGCAGAAGCCCGTCGGTGTGCTGTCCGGCGGGGAGCGTAACCGGCTGAATCTCGCGCTCACCCTCAAGCGTGGCGGCAACGTCCTGCTTCTCGACGAGCCCACCAACGACCTCGACGTGGAGACGCTGCGCTCCCTGGAGGACGCGCTGCTGGAGTTCGCCGGCTGCGCCGTGGTCATCTCCCACGACCGCTGGTTCCTCGACCGGGTCGCCACCCACATCCTGGCCTGGGAGGGAACCGACGAGGACCCGGCGCGCTGGTTCTGGTTCGAGGGGAACTTCGCCGACTACGAGACCAACAAGATCGATCGTCTCGGGCAGGAAGCGGCCCGCCCGCACCGCGTCACCTACCGCAAGCTCACCCGGGACTGAGAGCGCACCCGGGCCGGCCGCCCGGCCGGTGCCCGCGGGCACCGAGCGGTCAGTCGGGGCGGTTCTGCAGCGAGTTCGCCGCCATCGACAGGTAGCCCCAGAGCTGCCTGTCGAGATCGGGCGGCAGGTCCAGGGAGTCGACCGCGGCCCGCATGATCTTCAGCCAGGCGTCCCGCTGCGCCGGGCCGATCGCGAACGGGCCGTGCCGCCTCCGCAGCCGAGGATGCCCGCGCTGCTCCTGGTAGTCGGTCGGGCCACCCCAGTACTGGATGAGGAACATGCGCAGGCGCTCCTCAGCGCCGGTCAGATCCTCTTCCGGGTAGAGCGGGCGCAGTACCGGATCGTTTGCCACACCCTGGTAGAACCGCGCGACCAGCTTCCGGAACGTCGGTTCGCCGCCGGCGGCGTCGTAGAAGGAGCTGACCGGGAGAGTGCGCGGAGGAGACTGGCTCACTCGTCCATTCTGCGGCACGCGGTGCGGCCCGATCCGGGCGACGGGTGTTCTCAGCCGTCGCGGGGCGCGATCCACGCCGTCGTGTCGGGGGGCAGCGTCAGGGTCGCGCCGTCGTACCCCACCGGTCCGCTGGCGAGCACCAGCCGTCCGGGCAGCGGAACCGCCATCTCCCCCTCGGTCGTCATCACGCAGGTCATATTGGCCGGCCCCACCGAGGTGGGCGGGGCCGGGGGCACCGACGAGCCTGCCGGCGCGGGGGCGGTCGAAGGCCAGGCATCCGGCCGGGGCGTCGTCCCACCAGCGCAGGTCGTCGCCACGCAGGTGGGGGAGGGCACGGCGCAGGGCGAGCGCGCTGCGCACGAGCAGCCAGGTCGACATCGGGTCGGCCGCCTGCGCGAGGACCGCGAGGTCCGCCCAGTCGGCGGGTTGCGGCAACCACGGGTTGGCGCCGGCCGAGGTGAATCCGTAAGGGGGCGTGTCCCCCGACCACGGCAGGGGGATCCGGGCGCCGTCCCGGCCCGGCGACGTGCCCCCGGACCGCGTCCAGATCGGGTCGCGACGGGCGGCCGGCGGCACCTCGGCCTGCGGCAGCGCTAGCTCGTCGCCCTGGTACAGCACCGCGGTGCCGGGCAGTGCGAGCAGCGTGAGCAGGGCGGCGCGCGCGGCGGGTCCCCGTGGGACCGCCGCCGTAACGGGTCGCCGGACGCACCACGTCGTGGTTGGCGAGCACCCAGGTGCCCGGCGCGCCGACCGCCGTCAGCGCGGCGCGTTCGGCATCGATGGCGGCCCACCAGGCCGCCGCCGACCAGGGGATGCTCAGCAGGGAGAACGAGAACGTCAGGTGCAGCTCGTCCGGTCGCACGTAGCGGGCGAGCCGGGCCGGGTCGCGCACCCAGGTCTCCCCGATCAGGACCCTGGGACGCCCGTCGCGGGCGGTGTGCTCGTCGGTGATCGCGCGCCACTCGCGGTAGATCTCGTGCACCCCGTCCTGGTCCCAGACCCGGGGCTCGTGCTCCTCGCGGAACCCGCTGTCCGGAGCCAACAGGGCGCCGGGCGGGTTGTCCCGTAGCTCGGCGTCCTTCACCAGCCCGTGGGTCACGTCGATCCGGAACCCGTCGACCCCCCGATCGAGCCAGAACCGCAGCGTCGCGGCATGGTCCGCGCGGACGGCGGGATGATCCCAGTTCCAGTCGGGCTGCTCGGCGTCGAACAGGTGCAGGTACCACTGGCCGTCCGCCACCCACGTCCAGGCCGATCCACTGAACACCGATTCCCAGTTGTTCGGAGGCTGCTCGCCGCTGGGGCCTCGGCCGTCGCGGAAGATGTAGAGCTCCCGCTCGGGACTGCCCGGCGCGGACGCGAGCGCCGCCTGGAACGCCGGGTGCGCCGAGCTCGAGTGGTTCGGCACGAGATCGATCAGCACGGCGAGTCCGGCCTCGGCGGCGTCGGCGAGCACGGCGTCGAGGTCCGCGAGGTCACCGAAGAGCGGATCCACGCCGCGATGGTCGGCGACGTCGTACCCGTGGTCGGCCATGGGGGACGAGTAGAAGGGTGTGATCCAGATCGCGTCGACGCCGAGTTCGGCCAGCACGGGCAGGTGCCGCCGCAGCCCCTCCAGATCGCCGACCCCGTCACCATCGGAATCGGCGAAACTGCGAAGGTACACCTCGTACAGCACGGCCCGGCGCCACCACGTCCCGTCCCGGCCGGGCGACCGCACCCGGCCGTCGGCGCCATTCGGGCGATCCAGCTCCCCGGCGTCGCCGGCTCCTGGGCTGTTGTCCTTGTTGTCCCCAGCACCCTCGACGTTCTCGCTGCCCGCGTGGTCCTTGCCCGCGTCGCTCCGGTTGCCGTGCTGGACTCTAGATCGAGGACAGGAATAAGGTATTTTATCTCCCTTAGTAGATGAGGGTGTCTTTGTGGGGCAGTCCTCAACAGAATAATGTGTCCTCATCTGGCTCCTTCTGGCGTTCCTGGCCTTTTTGGTGCAGGTGCCCCTGTTGTGCGCCTACCCAGGGACCGCTCCGCCGCGTCGGGACGGCGCGGCGGAGCGCGTGTTCCTCGGTCGGGTGATGCCTATCCAGCATCAAACCCGGTCGGTGGGGGCGAAGGGAGGGCGATGGGGTACTGGTTGCGGCTCGGGCCGACGTTCCCCTGATGCGTGATATCCGATATCCGAACTAGACTGCCGCAGGTGGACCAGGTGACTGGCTGTTACGGAGCAGTACCGAGAATCGGATTTGGTCGGGGATGTGATGGTGTGCCCGTGACGTCGGAACCATCCACCGGGATTTCGCCCTATGCGCCCGGTATATCAGGGTTTGTCGGTGAATCACGGAGGTCCGATCAGGTGCGGCGGTCGGCGTCCGCAGGTCTGCGGGCCGCGCGGGAGGCTGTCCGCGCGCTGTGCCACGGTGCTCGGGGGGACCATGACGACGGATTGGGTGGCTCCGACCCGTCCTTCCTGGCCGATGCCGGTCTCGTCCTCGGCACCTCCCTCGACCCCGATCGGGTCGTCGACCTGATCGCCGGACTCGCCGTGCCCCGTCTCGGCACGGGCGCCTTGGTGTGGCTGCGCGAGGGCGACCAGGTCAGGCTCGGCGCCTCGGTCTTCCACGACCCGAAAGCCGGCAAGATCATGCGGGCGATTGTCGCCACGCGGCCGCCCCAACTCGCGGACGACTTCCCGCCGGGCGTCGTCATGCGTAACGGCCAGACGTACTGTCTGCCGGACTTCGACGAGCTGCGCCCGGTGCCGCTGTTCCCGTACGAGCTCGCCTACCAGCAGTTCCGCCGGATCCAGAGCGGTCCCACCGTCACCGTCCCGTTGCCGGCGCACGGCCGGATCCTCGGCGCGATCACTGTCGGGCGCGGCACCGGCTTCTATTCCGGAGCGGAGGTGAACCTGCTGGAGGACCTCGCCCGGCGGGGGGCCGTCGCGCTGGAGAACGCACAACGCTTCCGCGAGGCACAGGAGTCCGCGCTGACCCTGCAACGGTCGCTCCTGCCGGCGCATCCCCCCGCACTCGACGGGGTCGAGATCGCGATGGAGTACCGGCCGGGAACGGCAGGGACGGAGGTT
The DNA here is from genome assembly GCF_977947065.1 of Frankia sp. CgJB1. NCBI lineage: Bacteria > Bacillati > Actinomycetota > Actinomycetes > Frankiales > Frankiaceae > Frankia > Frankia sp. CgJB1. The sequence continues at coordinate 10,329 of NZ_CDWTNB010000058.1, read as the reverse complement.
GGAGGCGATCTCTACGATGTCATACCGCTCGCCGGGGGGCGAGTCGGGGTGGCCATCGGTGACGTGATGGGGCGCGGCCTGCATGCCGCGGCGGTGATGGGCCAGCTGCGGGCGGCGCTGCGCGCCTACGCTCTGGAGGATTGGAGCCCCGTCGAGGTGCTGACCCGGCTTGACCGGGTCGTCGGCCTGCTGCCCGGTCTCCAGCTCGCGACCTGTATGTACGCCGTCTACGACCGGGACACCGGCCGGGCGACGATCGCGAACGCCGGCCACCCCGCGCCGTTGGTGATCCTTCCCGACGAGGACCCCGACTATCTGGTGCTCGACCCCGGGCTCCCGCTGGGAGTCGGCGAGGGGGCGGTGTTCAGCGAGACGACCGTCGCGCTTCCACCCGGATCGGCGTTGGTGATGTTCACCGACGGCCTGGTGGAGTCGCGACGCCGCCCGCTCGTGGACGGCTTGGACAATCTTCGACGCGGTCTTACCGCACAGCGTGCCCGGGCGGCCGCGGCAGGCCTCGAGGCGGTCGAAGTCGCGGCGGGTGCCGACGTGGCGGCTGGAAGCGAGGGCGAGGGCGTTGGCCTGAGCGCGGAACGGACCGGGAAGGCGTGGACGGATCGGCGGGCCCCCGGCCCGTCGCTCGGCCCACCCCCCGGGGTGCCGGAACGCCGCTCCTGGGTGGACCGGCGGCGCCGGGCGCGCAGGGTGAACTTCGCGGCACGTAGCTGGTTCGGTCCGGACACCGTCAACGGCCCCGGCGAGGGCCCCGTCGAGGAGACCGCCCGCACGCTGCTCGAACGGTGCCTGATCGCCGCCGGTCTCCCGGCCCGGACCGACGACGATACTGCCATGGTGGTGCTCACCACGCAGGCCGTGAACCCGCCATTGCTCGAACTCGCGTTGCCCGCGGTGGCCGCGTCGGCCGGCGAGGCCCGGACAGCGATGCGCTCGGTCCTCGCCGAATGCGGGATCACCTCCGTCGAGGACGCGACGCTGCTGGTCAGCGAGGTGGTGACGAACGCGGTGCTGCACGCCCGCAGTGATCTGGTGCTGCGGGCATCGATGGAACCCGGTCGGCTGCGGATCAGTGTCGAGGACCGGGAAGGCGCGCATCTGCCCCGGCCCGGCGCGGCCGCGGAGAACAAACCCGAGCCCGAGTCGGGGTGGGGCTTGCTGCTGGTCGAGGCGCTGGCGCTGGCCTGGGGCGTGGAGATGACCCCCGGGGGCAAGCGTGTCTGGTTCGATATCGAGATACCCGACCGGGAGCCGGGTGCCGCCGGCCCGACGAGACCGATCGTCAGGCCCAATCCGTCTCCCTCGGCGGGCCTGTCCCGGAAGCCTCCCCTCGACCCGCCGGTCCAGGGCCGCTCCTGGGGATAGCATCCGCTGCCGGGCCACCTGACGAGCCGGGCCGAGGCCGCGTGATCAGGCGGTGGCGACGGCGCCGGTGGCCCATTCGTCCTCGGCCTTGCGCACGATGTTGCGTAGCATTCCACCGAAGACGGCCGCGTGGAACGGGCTGACCGACCACCAGTAGAGCTGCCCGGGAAGTCCGCGGGGCAGGAAACTCGCGCGCTGCCAGTAGGTCGTGGTGCCCTCGGCGTCGATCATCGAGCGTAGTTCCAGCCAGGCCTCGCCGGGCAGCTTCATCTCGGCACGCAGCCGGAGCAGGTGGCCCGGTTCGATCTCCTCGACCCGCCAGAAGTCCAGAGCCTCCCCGGCGTGCACCCGCTGCGGATCACGCCGACCCCGGCGCAGACCGACGCCACCGAGGGCGGTGTCCAGCCAGCCGCGGGCGGACCAGGCCAGGGGCCACGAGTACCAGCCGTTGTCGCCCCCGATGCCCTCGATGACGTGCCACAGACAGGCCGGCGGCGCCGCCACGGCCATGCTGCGCTCGTCGACGTAGAGGGATCCCCCGGCCCACTGCGGGTCGGTCGGCAGGGGCTCGTTCGGGGGGCGCGTGGCACCGGCGCCGTCCCCGTCGTCCGATGCGCCTCCCGATCCCGGCCACACCGCCGTCGACCAGCGGGTCTTCACCGAACGTGCCCGCACCCGGGCCAGCGCGAGGGCCACCGCGGCGTCGAAGGGCAGCAGTCCCTCGGCGGGATCGGGGATCCAGCGGGCGATCTGGTGGTCGTGGGCCACCACCTCGTTGCGCAAGGAACGGATGAGCGGCCTCGCGATGCCGCCCGGCACCGGGGTGACGAGCCCGACCCACAGCGAGGACAGCTCGGGGGACAGGATCAGAACCGGGACGATGATCCGGCGCCGCAGCCCCTCGACGGCGGCGAAGCACTGCATCATCTCCGCATAGGTCAGGATGTCCGGGCCGCCCACGTCGAAGGTGCCCTCGACGTCGTCGGGGACGTCCAGAGCGCCGATCAGATAGTGCAGCACGTCCCGGACGGCGATCGGTTGGATCCTGGTCCGCACCCAGCGCGGCGTCAGCATCACCGGCAGGCGCTCCGTCAGGTAGCGCAGCATCTCGAACGAGGCGCTGCCGCTGCCGATGACGACCGCCGCACGCAGCACGATCGTCGGCACCCCCGAGCCGAGCAGGATCCTCCCGACCTCCTGGCGGGAGCTCAGATGGGCGGACGTGCCACCCGTCGTCGCCGGGCTCAGCCCGCCGAGGTAGACGATCCTGCGGACACCGGCCGCCCGGGCCGCGACGGCGAAGGCGTTCGCCGCCCGCCGGTCGACCGCGGAGAAGTCACCACCACCGTCGATCGAGTGGATGAGGTAGTAGGCGACCTCGATCCCGTCGAGCGCGGACCGCAACGACTCCGGATCCCGGGCGTCGGCGCGGACGACCTCCGCCCGGGCGGCCCATGGGATGTCCCGCAGCCGGAGGGGATCCCGGGTCATGGCCCGGATATGGTGGCCACGGTCGAGCAGGCGGGGAGCCAGCCGGCCGCCGATGTACCCGGTCGCCCCGGTGACGAGGATGCGCATGCAGGTTAGCTGCCCTGGCAGGTCCCGCCGTACCCTGGCATCCGGCCGATCTGCCGTCGCCGTGCCTGGGAACGCCTCGAACAGGCGGGGCGCCCGGGCAGGCGGGGACGCCCGGGCAGAGGACGCTCCGGGCGGGTGCCGTCAGGCCGAGGCGGCCTCGGTCACGTCGGTACTTAGGTAGGCCGACCAGCGTGGATCCATCCGACGGGAGCCCAGAATGCGCCAAGCGGCTCCGCTCGGCGCCCGTGGCGCCGTGCGGAGCCGCCAGCCGAGATCAGCGACGGCCCGGTCGGCTTTCAGATGGTTGCAGCGGCCACAGGCCGCCACGACGTTTTCCCACGCATGCGGGCCCCCACGGGAGCGTGGAATGACATGATCAAGTGATGTTGCCGGAGCATTGCAGTACACGCAGCGATGATGGTCGCGGGCCAGCACACCCTTGCGGGTCAGCGGGATCTGCGAGCGGTACGGCACCCGGATGAAACGCGCTAACCGGACCACGATCGGGACATCGACGGAGGCCGTCGCGGACCGAAGAACCTGCCCGGCCGATTCGACCATGACGGCCTTGTCGGTCAGGACCAACACCAGCGCGCGCCTTTGCGACACCACGCACAGAGGCTCGTACGTGGCATTGAGAACCAGCGCCTCTGCCACGCGCCGACCTCCTGCCCACCGAGGGCCCTTTGCGGGCCGTTCTGCCCAGCGTCTCCGGTGACAATGGACAGTCAACCTTCTTCTGCGGCAGAACGCGAGCCTGTTTGCATGGTCATCGCCTTTCGTGCCGTGGCGCTGCACATATCTCGTGGCCTTTGTCACATACAGGCGACCATTTTGTGACCGCATCAATACGGAAAGTGCTTTTTCGGGTGTGATGGGAGACCTGGCCGGGTTGGGTCGGAGCGTGGCTGTCCGCCGACCGGATCGGGGCCCCCACCGCCGGGCCACCGGCATGGGTGAGACTGATCTGCGGCCGCCGCCCGCGCCGCCGTGAGCGCGGGAGGGCCGGTGACCTCGGCCTGCTCGAGGAACTTCGAATGATCGCAATCGACCGGAAGGATGATCGACGCCGTGACGCCCGCCCCGTCCCTGCTGGCTCAGCCTCTCATCCCGTCGCTGGGAATGCTGCTGTCCGCCTCGCCGTCACCCACCGAAGTGCCGGGCCCGACGTCCGGGCTGACGACGCCCACCCCACTGCCCTCGCCGAGCCCGTCGGTGACCTCTGACCCGCTGGTGTCCCTGGAGGGCGTTGCGACCGCGCTGCGGGACGCCTGCGGGACCGATCCGGGGCTGCTGTGCCGCACCGTCTACGACATTACCCACAGTAATTATCTTGCCTCCGGGGCTGAGGTGTTCCTCGGTACCCCGATCCGCATCGCGCTCATTCTGGTGATCGCGTTTGTGGTGCGGGCGCTGCTGCACCGGTTCATCCGGCGCACCACCGACATCGGACACGCCACCGAACGGACCGGTTCCGGCAGTTGGGGCGGGTTGTTCCGGGGTTCCCGCGCCGGCTCTCTGCTGGGCGCGTTCGGCGATCCGGCGGTGCTGATGGAAAGGCGCCGTCAGCGTGCGGCGACGGTCGGTTCGCTGCTGCGCAGCGTGACGTCCATCTTCATCTTCGGCCTGGCCTTCCTCAGCATCCTGGGCGAGCTGGGTATCAATCTTGCCCCCATCGTCGCCAGCGCCGGTGTGCTGGGAGTCGCGGTCGGTTTCGGTGCGCAGAACCTCGTCCGGGACTTCCTGTCGGGGATGTTCATGCTGCTGGAGGACCAGTACGGGGTGGGAGACGTGATCGATCTCGGTCCGGTCTCCGGTGCCGTGGAGGCGGTCAGTTTCCGGACGACCAGACTGCGTGACGTCGAGGGCACCGTCTGGTACGTCCGGAATGGCGAGATCACCAGGGTCGGTAACAAGAGCCAGCAATGGGCACGGACCGTGCTCGACGTTCCGCTCGACTACGACACCGAGGTCGCCACCGCCAAACGGGTGCTGGCCCGGACGGCGAACGAGCTCTGGGCGGACGCGAAGTGGAGCAGCCTCATCCTCGCCGAGCCCGAGGTCTGGGGGATGGAGACCATGACCTCGGACGGTTACACCCTGCGTGTCGCCATCAAGACCCAGCCGCTCAAGCAGTGGGAGGTCGCGCGCGAGCTGCGTGAGCGGGTCCGGACCTCGCTTGGCGCGGCCGGGATCGAGCTCGGTTCCGTGCAACGCAGTGAGGTGATCATGGTCAACGACGACGAGGAGACCGCCGGGAGCCGTGCGGAGGACGACGCGGATCCGGATGCCGGGGTCGGCGGGGGTGCCGCGGACGCTCAGGGGACGGATCTGCCGCGGGCACGGATCGACCCGCCCGCCCCCGACCCGTCGCGGTTGAGGGGATGATCTGGGCGTGCCGGTGAGTCTGGGCGTGCCGGTGGGTCTGGGCGGTTTGGGCGTGCTGGGCAGTCTGGGCTCACGGTGGCTGAAACTGTCCTGAGGATCGCGGTATGTCTTCCTGAGACCGGCCCCGCGCAGCACCATCACCGTGTCGGGTGAAGGCAGACTGGGGGCGTGCGGGTACTGGTGGTGGACGACGACGCGGCGGTCCGGGAGTCCCTGGAACGCTCGCTGCGGTTCGAGGGGTACGAGGTGGCCACGGCGGTGGACGGGGCGGACGCGCTCGGCGTCATCGGCCGCGAGCGGCCGGACATCGTCGTGCTGGACGTGATGATGCCCCGGGTGGACGGGCTGGAGACCTGCCGTCGGCTGCGGGCCCAGGGCGACGACGTCCCGGTGCTCATGCTGACCGCCCGGGACGGCTTGGCCGACCGGGTCAGCGGCTTGGACGTCGGTGCCGACGACTACCTGGTCAAACCGTTCGCGCTGGAGGAGCTGTTCGCCCGGTTGCGGGCACTGATCCGCCGGGCGGCGTTGGCCGCGCGGGTGCGGGCGGCCGGTTCGGACGGGTCCAAGGGGATCCCCGGCTCGACGCTGTGCTATGGCGGGGTCTGTCTGGATCAGGCTAGCCGCCAGGTGACCCGCGGTGATCGGGAGCTGATTCTGACCAAGACCGAGTTCGAGCTGCTGGAGTTGTTTCTCGCCCATCCGCGTCAGGTGCTCTCCCGCTCCATGATCATGGAGCGGGTCTGGGGTTATGACTTCGGCCCGACATCGAACTCGCTGGAGGTCTTCGTGAGCTACCTGCGCCGCAAGCTCGAGGCGAACGGCGAGCCCAGGCTGTTGCACACCGTGCGCGGAGTTGGCTACGTGCTGCGTGAGCCGTCGGGGGACCGCGCGTGAGCAGTGCCCCCGACCAGGGGGCCGCGCCATCGCCGTGGTGGCCGCAGCCGTTGACGGGTCGCCCGGCAGCGGGGCAGGTGGCAGCGGGGCAGCCGGCAGTGGGGCAGGTGGCGGTGAACGGGCGCGCCGGCCGGTTGGACGGGTTCACGCGGCGCGTCCACCCGGGACGTCACTCCAGGATCCGGTTTTCCTCCCCGCTCGGTCAGCTGACATTGCGGGCTCGGCTCGCCCTGCTTGTCGGGATGGCGGTGGCTGCCGCCGTGACGGTCGTCGCCGGGGTGTCGCTGGGGGCGACCAGCATCGTGCTGAACCAGGCCATCGACGACCAGCTCGTAGAGCAGGCTGAGGCGTCGGCGCACACCATCCAGACCAGTCCGCTGGGGCTGGAACTGCAGGCGTTCAGCTTCGGGCTGGAGGGCCAGTTCCTCGATGCCGCCGGCAATCCGCTGGAGAACGCCGTCTCGTCCTGGAACAGCATGCGGATCCCGGTCGACTCCGCCGACGCCGAGGTGGCCCGGCGGGAGCGGGCCCAGAACCTGCGCACGATCGCCATCGACGGGCAGTCCTACCGACTTGTCACGGTTCCGCTGCAACGTCCCGCGTCCGGCGGTGCATTGCAGCTCGCCCGGCCGACCACCGACGTCGACCGGACCCTGCGCGATCTCGCGCTGGTGCTGCTCGTCGTCGGGATCGTCGGGGTGGTCGGCTCGGTGCTCGCCGGACAGATCGTGGCACGTGCCGCGCTCAAACCCGTTGACGCCGCGGCCGCGGCCGCCGAGGAGGTCGCTCGCACCCAGGATCTGTCGGCGCTCATCCCGGTGACCGGATCCGACGAGATCACCCGGCTGGCGGAGAGCCTCAACAGCATGCTGCGCGCGCTGGAGGCGTCCCGGGCCCGCCAGCGCCAGCTCGTCGACGATGCCAGCCACGAGCTGCGCACCCCGTTGACGAGCCTGCGCACGAACATCGAACTGTTGCTGCGCGCCGAAGCGAACCCGCATCGCGCGCTGCCCGCGGCCGACCGTGAGGCGCTGCTGCGCGACGTGGGCGCGCAGATGCGCGAACTGTCCGGCCTCGTCAGTGAACTGGTCGAGCTCGCCCGGGACGAGGCGCCCACCGAGGAGGTGGAACGGCTCGATCTCGCGGAGATCGTGCGATCCGCGGCCGAACGGGCCCGGCGCCGCGCCACCGGCAAGGGCGTCGGCATCGAGGTCGACGCGACGTCCTCGACGGTCGACGGGCGGGCGAACATGCTCGAACGGGCAGTCACCAACCTGCTCGACAACGCCGTGAAGTTCTCGCCGCCCGCCTCCGTCGTCCGGGTCGGCTCCCGGGACGGCGAGGTAACCGTCGCGGATGACGGACCGGGCATCGCGCCGGAGGACCGCGCGCAGGTGTTCGACCGCTTCTACCGGGCCACCTCCGCGCGGGGCCTGCCCGGATCCGGGCTCGGCCTCGCGATCGTCGCGGATGCCGTGCACACCCACGGGGGTACCGTCACCGCGGAGAGCTCTCCGAGTGGCGGGGCGTTGCTGCGGATGCGGCTGCCGGTCGTCGACGACCCCGGTCCGCTGGGCTCGGCCACCGCACCGGGCCCGGAGCCGAACCCGCCGGGCGGCGCCGCTCCGCCTCCGGACCGCGCGGGCGAGAATCTCAGGTCGTGACTTCCGACTGCCCTGCCGTGCCCACCGCATCCGCGCCCGCGTCCCCCGCGTCCGCGTCCCCCGTGCCCGCCACTGGTCCCACCGCCCCGGCGGAACCGCAGCCCGCCGGGGCGCCGGTGGTGGACCCCGCCGTCGACCAGGTCCTCGCCGAACTCGCCGCGGTGTCCGGTGTGGCGACGTCCTACCTCGGGGCCGATGGTGTCCCGGTACAGGTTGCGCCGGACACCGTCCGGGCCGTCCTGCGGCTGGCGGGGGTCGATCCGACGGATCCCGCCGCGGCGCTCGCGGCGGCGCTGGAACGGCCCTGGCGACGCCGGGTGCCGGCCTGCGCCGTCGTCGTCGCCGCAGCACCGCGCCCGGTGGTCGTTCACACGCCCGTGGATGTCATTCCATACGCCGAGCTGGAGCTCGGCACCGGCGGCCGGGTCGTCCTCGATCCCCCTGGCGCCCCCCTGGCCGAGCGGGTGCTCGACGGCGTGCCCTGGGTCGCCCGGCCGATCGGGCTCCCGGTGGGCCTGCCCCTGGGGGACCACGTGCTGCACGTCGACGCCGGAACCGAGCGGCATCGCTGCCAGGTCGTCGCCGTGCCGGCCGCGGTGCCCGGCCCCGCCGCCCTCGCTCCGCCGGCCCGCGCCTGGGGCTGGATGATCCAGCTCTACGCGCTCACCTCGGCGTCGTCCTGGGGGATGGGGGACTACGGCGATCTCGCGACGCTCGCCGACTGGTCGGGCCGGGCAGGTGCTGACGTGCTGCTGGTGAATCCGCTGCATGCGGGTGCGCCGACCCTGCCCGTCGCGGCGTCCCCCTACTCGCCCGCGAGCCGCCGTTTTGTCTCCCCGCTCTACCTGCGACCGGAGCGGACGCCCGAGTACGCTCGGGCCGATCCCGCCACCCGGTCGGCCGTTGACGAGCTCGCCCGTGGCGCCCGCCGCGACGGTCGGCGGGACGGTCTGCTCGATCGGGACGCGGTGTGGCGGGCGAAGCTGGCCGCGCTGGAACTGCTCTTCGAGGTCTTCCGGCGCGGCGGCGAGCAGGTGGCATCCGCCGAGCCGGCCGGGTCCGACCTGATCGATTTCGCGACCTGGAGCGCGCTCGCTGAGCGGTACGGCCCGGACTGGCGGACCTGGCCGGCGCGTCTCGCTCATCCGGGCGCGCCCGCCGTCGCCGAGGCGAGGGCGGAGCTGGCCGACCGCGTCGCCTTCCACGTGTGGCTCCAGCAGCGCTGCGACCAGCAGCTCGCCGCGGCGCAGGCCGCCGCCCGGGCCGCCGGGATGGCCGCCGGGATCGTGCACGACCTGGCCGTCGGCGTCGATCCGGGCGGTGCGGACGCCTGGGCACTGCAGGACGTTCTCGCCGTCGGCGCGAGCGTGGGGGCCCCACCGGACACCTTCAATCAGCAGGGCCAGGACTGGGGGCTGCCGCCGTGGCGGCCGGATGCCCTGGCCGAGGCCGGGTACGCGCCGTTGCGTCAGATGGTTGCCTCGGTGCTGCGCCGCGGCGGCGGGCTGCGGGTCGACCACATCCTCGGCCTGTTCCGGCTGTGGTGGATTCCGGCTGGGGCGGGCGCCGCTCACGGGACGTACGTGCGTTACGACGCCGAGGCGATGCTCGGCCTGCTCGCGTTGGAGGCCGCCCGCGCCGGCGCCGTCGTCGTCGGGGAGGATCTGGGTACCGTCGAGGCGTCGGTGGCGACGACGCTCGCCCGCCTGGACGTGCTGGGTTCGACGGTGCTGTGGTTCGAGCAGGACGCCGAGGGCCGGCCGTCGCCGCCGACGGCGTACCGGGCGGCGACGATGGCCAGCCTCACCACGCACGACCTGCCCACCGCCGCCGGCTACCTCGAGGGCGAGCACGTGCGCACCCGCGCCCGGTTGGGGCTGCTCGGGCGTTCGGAGGAGGCCGAGGCGGCCGGTTGGCGAGCCGAGCGGGACGCGTTGGTCGAGCTGGTGCGATCCGAGGGACTGGTGGATCCGGCTGGCGCAGCGGCGGGCCTCGGCGGACGGGGGAACCCCGGCGGGAGCGGCCGGCCGGAGTTTGACCCCGCCCTCCGGGAGGCGTTCGGCCCCGCCGTTCGGCAGGAGATCGTTTTCGCGCTGCACCGGCTGCTGGTGCGGTCTCCGTGCCGCATCGTGCTCGGGTCGCCGGGTGACGCGCTGGGCGACCGGCATCAGCCGAATCTGCCGGGCACGACCGATGCCTATCCGAACTGGCGGCTCCCGGTGACCGACTCCGCCGGTCGGCCGGTTACGGTGGAACGCCTGCTGACCGATCCGGACGTGCGCCGGCTTGGCGAGCTCCTCGCCCAGGCCCGGGTTGCCCAGGCCCGGGTTGCCCAGGTCCGGGTTGCCCAGGCCCGGGTTGCCCAGGTCCGGGTTGCCCAGGCCCGGGGCGCGTCGTCCACCGGTGCGGCACCCCTAGGTCT
>NZ_CDWTNB010000057.1:0-20675 GCF_977947065.1 Frankia sp. CgJB1 | reverse complement strand
GTAGATGGGACCGCAATAGACGAGTCTGTGGTAGACGATCCTTCTCGTGGCTACCTCGTGGCTACTGAGCCCGCTGGCGGGCCCGCCGGACCGGCTGAGGGCTCTCCGCCGGTCCGGCCAGATGCCCCTCGACCAGGCGGTTCATCGCCCGCAGGAAGACCTCCCGCTCCTCGGTGGGAAGCGCCGCCAACGCCTCCTCGTGGACCCGATCGACGATCTCCTGGCTCCGCGTGACGATCCGCGCGCCCTCCTCGGTGACCGCGATGATCCGAGCCCGCCGGTCCCTGGCGGAGGGCCGACGTTCGGCGAGGCCGGTCTTCTCCAGGGCGTCGACGGTGACCACCATCGTCGTCTTGTCCATGTCGCCGATCTCGGCGAGCTGGATCTGGGTGCGCTCCTCCTCCAGGGCATGCACCAGCACGCAGTGCATGCGTCCGGTGAGACCGATCTCGGCGAGCGCGGCCGCCATCCGGGTCCGCAGGGCATGGCCGGCGCGGTCCAGCAGGAACGATAGGTCTGGTCCGGCGCGGGAGGGCGCCATGGCGGTCATGCCCGCAGCATAACGACTGGGTCCGTCGCGGATTATCCGTAAGCCTGCCGTCGAGTGGTCGGGGTGATCCAGCCGGCCCGGCTGACCGCGTAGACGGCATGGGCCTCGTCGTGGAGGAACTCGCTGCGGACGTACGTCATGCCGAGGCGTTCGGCGACCCGGACGGACGCGGTGTTGGCCGGGACGATGGCCGAGACGACCTCGGTGAGGTCGGGGCGCTGGGCGAACACCCAGGTCAGTGCCGCGGTGGCGGCCTCGGTGGCATAGCCGCGCCCCCAGCGGTCCCGGCGCAGGAACCAGACGGCCTCGACGCCCGGCCACCCGGGTTCGGTCCACAGCCCCGCCTGGCCGACGAGCTGCCCGCTCGCCTTCTCGACGACCGACCACGGACCCACGCCGGTCAGCATCCAGCAGCCCATGCAGCCGGCCAGGGCATGCCAGACGCTGTCCGGGTCGGTCGGCCGGTGGAAGTAGCGGGTGAACTCGGGATCGGACCAGATCTCGGTGTAGCCGGCGACGTCGTCGTTGTGGATGGGCCGCAGGACGAGCCGGTCCGTCGTGAGAAGGGGAATGATCGTGGTCAGACTCATCGCGTCCGGTAGTTTGCCGGAAGCCTGCGGCCCGCCTCGAGAAAGGCGGCGACCGTGGGTTGCGAGGCGGACCGTGGGACCCGCGCGCGAGCCACCGGCTGGATAGCCTCGGGTCGTGGCTCTGTTCTGCCTGCTGCACGGAGCCTGGCACGACGCCACGTGCTGGGAGCCCCTCGGAGCGGAACTGCGGGCGCGGGGACATCGGGTGGTGGCACCGGACCTGTCGTTGCACAACCCGGCCACGACGTACGAGGAACGCATCCGCCCGGCGCTCGCCGCCCTCGATGCGGCCATCGTGGCCGCCGGACCAGGGGCTCCCGGGACCACCGGGATTCCCGGGACCGCCGGATCGATCGTGGTCGTCGGGCATTCGATGGGGGCCGCCGACGCGCCCCGACGGCACCAGCGCCTGGGATCCACGGACGGCGATCGCGGTGCTGTACCCGCGCCGCCATCCCCACCATGATCGTCTGTGCCACCGGTGACGAGCTGTTCGACATCGAGTCCGAGCGGGCCGGGGCGAGGACGTCGCTCGGCGTCGAGCCCGTCGAGATCCCGGGCGGCCATCTGCCGATGCTGGAGGCCCCGGATTAGACCGGGCCCTGGCGTCGCTCCTCCGACCCCGACGGATCAGACCCCGGGCCCTCGGCCGGCCGCCGGACCGCCCCGTGCTCGGGGCAAGCCGACGTCACCCTCCCGACTGCTGGTAGACCGGCCGTACCCCGGGTACCCCGGACGCGGGAGGCGCTGGGGGCACGGCGGCACTTCCGGCAGGCGGTGACCAGACCATGCCGCGGCGGGGGTTCGAGCCAGCGGAAGTCCGGACGGTACGCCATCATCCGTTTGCGCAGCATGGGGCCGGCCTGCGGGTCAACACCGTCCTCGACGAACAGGCACAGCGCGGCATCAGGCACAGCGCGACTGCCTGGACTTCGCGGCGAATTGTGCCGCCAGGATGCTGCGCGGCACAGGCGTCCACGACGAATTGGTGCACCGGTCGGTAGGCCCCGAGACCGTAGGAGCGCGCGAGTAACTTGCCGTAGCCGGCCAGCGATGCCGTAGCCGGGCGGCGAACAGGCCCGGGACGGATCAGACCATCGCCGGTCGTGTGGACGGCGGCGCCGGGGGCATTCCCCCAGCACAGGCCAGCGGCTGACCGTCGGCTGACCGGCGGGATCGGAGAGGGACCGACGGGATCGGGAGAGGGAAGGCGTCGATGAGCCTGAGCAGGCGGCTGGCGTTGGTGTTCCGGGCCAAGGCCAGCAGGATGTTGGACCGCGCCGAGGATCCGCGTGAGGTTCTCGACTATTCCTACGCCCGGCAGCTCGAGCTGCTGGCGCAGGTCCGCCGCGGGGTAGCGGACGTCGCTACCAGCCGGAAGCGGCTGGAGCTCCAGGTCGAACAGCTACGGGCGTCCGCCGAGCGGCTGTCCGGGCAGGCCCGCCAGGCGGTCGCCGCGGGCCGCGACGACCTGGCCAGGGAGGCCCTCGGCCGCCGGGCCGGGGTGGCCGCGCAGCTGGAGGAGCTGCGGGAGCAACATGCATCGCTGCGGGCGGAGGAGGACCGGTTGACGCTGGCGGCGCAGCGGTTGGCGGCCCAGCTCGAGGCGTTCCGGACCAGGAAGGAGACGGTGAAGGCGACGTACACTGCGGCGGAGGCGCAGACGAAGATCGGCGAGGCGCTGGCGGGGGTCTCCGAGGAGATAGGCGACGTCGGCCTGGCAATCCAGCGGGCCGAGGACAGAGCCGAGCAGATGCAGGCCAGGGCCGGCGCGATCGACGAACTACTCGCCTCCGGAGCCTTGGAGACGGCGGCCGGTGGCCCGCGCGACGACATCCAGGCCGAGCTGGACCGGCTGTCCGTGACCGCCGACATCGATCGGGATCTGGCCTAGATCAAAAGCGCCATGCCCGCGCGGGCGATCGGCGGCCGCCAGCCGGCCGACGCCGCTCGACCGAAGGAGCAGCCGTGATCGTGCGCATTCTGGGTTAGGGCCAGTTCGACCTGCCCGCCACCGACCTGGAGGCCCTCAACGAGCTGGATGACGTGCTGCTGGCGGCCGTCGAGGCCGGGGACGAGCCGGCGTTCCAGGAAGCCTTGACGAGGCTGCTCGAACGGGTCCGGACGCGCGGCCGCGTGGTGCAGGCGGACCGGCTGGAGCCATCGGAGCTGGTGCTGCCGCGCGCCGGCACCGGGCTGGCGGAGGTCCGCGGGCTGCTCGGCGAGGAAGGCCTGATTCCCGGCGGCTGAGCCCCGGCCGACGAGGTGACGATGGTGAGGTGACGATGATGATGGTGACGCGTGCGCCGCGGAGGTTCGCCCCGGACCAGGGACTGTCGGCCCGGATGGTGCTGACCGTCTTCCTGCTCGGGCTGGTCTACGTCGCCTTCATTGCCGCCTTCATCGCCGTCCTGATCGCTGTCGGGGTGTCACCGGTCCTGGTTGTCCTGATCGCCGGCGGGCTGCTCGCCGCCCAGTACTGGTTCTCGGACCGCCTCGCGCTGTACGCGACCGGTGGGCGCATCGTCAGCCCGGCGCAGGAGCCGCGGCTGCACGGCGTCGTGGACCGGCTCTGCGCGCTGTCCGACCTGCCGAAGCCCGCGGTGGCGGTCGTGGGCACCGACCTGCCGAACGCGTTCGCCACCGGCCGGACCCCGAAACGCGCCGTCGTCTGCGTGACGACCGGGCTGCTGCGCAGGCTGGAGGCCGACGAGCTGGAGGGGGTGCTGTCCCACGTCGCGCACCGGGACGTGGCCGTCATGACCGTCGCGTCGTTTCTCGGGGTGCTCGCCGGTCTGGTCACCCGATTCGGTCTCTACTCCGGGATGGCCGGCGGCTTCGGTTGGTCCGACGGCTATGACGGCGGCGGCGACGGCGATGATGAGGACAGCGGCGCCCTCGTCGTGTTCGTCGTGGTGGTCGTCTCCGCCGCCGTCTACGCGCTGTCGTCCCTGCTGACCAGGGCGCTGTCGCGGTACCGGGAGCTCGCCGCCGACCGGTCCGGGGCGGATCCTCACCGGCCAGCCGGCCGCGCTCGCCGCCGCGCTCACCAAGGTCACCGGCGAGATCTCCCGGATCCCGACCCGCGACCTGCGGGCCGCCGAACCGTTCAACGCCTTCTTCTTCGCCCCTGCGCTGGCGAACGGCGTCAGCCTGTCCTCGTTGTTCTCGACCCACCCGCCGCTGGATGCCCGCCTGGCCCAGCTTGCCCGGCTGGCCGCCCAGCCCGGTGAGCCCGGGTAGTTCGGTGACCCGGGTAGAAAGTAGGCCGGACCATGCGGATCCTCGACGTGCTTCTCGGTCGGACCCGGCCCGCCCCGCCGGACCTCGACCGGCTGTTCACGCTCCCGGCCGCCGCCGTCACCCTGCAGGCCGCCAGCTCATGGCGGCCGACCGGGGCCGGGGCGGTCTGCGTCAAACCCGCGTCCGGCGGCGCGTTCACCGGGGTAGCGCAGGAGATCGACCGGCTGCTGAGCCTGGACGGCGGCCGGTACGAGCGGCGCACGGACAGCTTCGGGTACAGCTGGCTGCTGCGACGGACCGGCGAGCAGGACGGCGAGCAGGACCTCGCTGGCCTGGTCACCGACCTGCACGCGGCGAATGCCGCGGTGCGCGACGCCGGTTTCGGCCCGGCGCTGCTGTGCACCGTCGTCGGGTTCACCGACGGCAGCCGGCAGATGGGGCTGATCTACCTTTACAAACGCGGCACCTGGTACCCGTTCGTGCCGGCCGGTGACCAGCGCCGGGACAATCCGGCCGAGCTGGAGGTACGGGAGGTGCTGGCGGGTGAGCTCCCGATCGAACCGGACCTGTCCCGCTGGTTTCCCCTGTGGGGAGCGCCCGGCCTCGACACGCCGGATCCCGCACCCGATCAACCAGGAGAATAGCCCTTGGGTGTAACCTATGGTATTCGTGAAACTACTAGATAGGACTACCGGCGAGGCCGACGTGGCCTTGGATCAACAGTATTGCGTTTAACCACCCGATTTCCATCTCCCAGCCACCCTTAGGAGTGGTGCAACCACCCTTCGCCGGCTGCAAAGTTGTGACCCACTTCACGCAACGATGCAGCGGAGGGCCGATGGGAATCCTGGTCAATATCGACAACGGTGGCACGTTCACCGATGTGTGTGTGACGGATGGTGAACGCATCGTGCATGCGAAGACGCCGACGACCCCGCACGATTTAACGCAGTGTTTCGTCGATGGGCTGCGGACGGTGTCCGACCGGCTGTATGGCGAGGAGGACACCGCTCGTCTGTTGCGCGAGACGGAGTATCTGCGCTATTCGACGACGTCGGGTACGAACGCCGTGGTCGAGCGGAAGGGCGCACCGGTCGCCCTGCTGGTCGACAGCGGTGCGGAGGAGGATGTCTATGGCATTGTGAGGCTGGTCGACGCCTCGCTGTGGCAGGCCCTGGTGCCGCATCCCCCGGTCGGGATCGCGGTGGGCGCCGACGGGTCGGTGGGCTTGGCGGAGTTCACGACGGCGATCAACGAACTGTTGGCGACGAGTACCTCGCGGATCGTGATTGCGCTGCGGAGCGTGGCGGCGGAGCAGGCGATCAAGAATCTGTTGTTGGAGCGGTACCCGCGGCATCTGCTGGGCGCGGTCCCGTTCACCCTGTCGCATGAGCTTGTGCACGACGTCGACGACGCGCGGCGGGTGCTGACCGCGGTGCTGAACTCCTACCTGCACCCGGGGATGGAGCACTTCCTCTACGGCGCGGAGAAGGCGTGCCGGGAGAACGGGCTGGCCCGCCCGCTGCTGATCTTCCGGAATGACGGGGACTCGGCCCGGGTGGCCAAGACCACGGCGTTGAAGACGTGGGGTTCCGGGCCGCGGGGTGGGCTGGAGGGCAGCGTCGCCTACGCCTCGCTCTATGACGCGGACGTGCTGGTCGGGGTGGACGTGGGTGGCACCACGACCGACGTGTCGGTCGTGGTGGACAAGGCCCTGACGGTGCACGCGCACGGCCGGGTCGATTCGGCGCAGACCTCGCTGCCGATTCCGGACCTGAGCAGTGTCGGGCTGGGTGGCAGTTCGGTAGGCCAGGTCGTCGACGGTCAGATTCAGATCGGTCCGCACAGTGTGGGTGCCGCGCCCGGCCCGGCGTCTTTCGGCCGTGGTGGCACCGATGCGACGGTGACCGATGCCCTGCTGCTTGCCGGGGTGTTGGACCCGGACAACTATCTGGGTGGGGATCTGAAGTTGAACCCGGCCCGGGCGGAGCGGGCGTTGCTGACCCATGTTGGGGAGCCGCTGTCGTTGTCGGCGCAGGCCGCGGCGCTCGCGGTGTTGCGGGTGTTCGAGGAGCAGGCGGGGGCCGCGGTCAAGGAGATGATCTCCGCGGCGGGTCGTGAGCCGGGTGAGGCCACGCTGCTGGCCTTCGGTGGCGCCGGTCCGGTGCTTGCCTCGGGGATCGCGCGGGCGGCGGGGATCGCGCGGGTGATCGTGCCGCATCTGTCGGCGGTGTTCAGCGCGTTCGGTATCGGTTTCAGCGGGTTGGCGCACGAGTACTAGCGTGCCGATGCCGGGCGTCGACGTCGAGGTGAAGGCGGCCCGGGACGATCTGCTGACCCGCGCGCGGCGTGACATGTTCGGTGAAGGCGTGTCCATCGACGAATGCACTGTCGAGACCCGCGGTCGATTCATCGTCGACGGCGTGTTGCGGGACGAGACGTGGACCGACGGGTCGTCTCCCGGGCAGGCCGATCAGCTGGTGGTGCGGGCCTGGTATCCGCTGCCGACCTTCGAGCTCGTGGCCGACGAACACGCCACGGTGCAGCCGGCGGCCGCGGACGGATCGCGTCGTATCCATTTCGCTGACGGTAACGAGCAGGAGATTGCGGTCTACCGTCCGGAGAATCTGGGGCCGGGGCAGGGAGCCGCGGGGCCGGCGCTGGTCGCGGGTGACTATCTGACCTGTCTGATCGAGCCCGGGTGGGGGTTCCGGGTGAGCAGCAACTCTGACCTGATCCTGGAGGCCCAGCAGTGAGCGAGCAGCAGTCCACCGTGAACATCACCGAGTATCTCGCGATTAATCTGGCGACCGAGCGATGGACCTGCCGGGTGTGCGGGCAGGACATCGCGAACGCCCGCGAGAACTACAAGGCCGGGCTGCTGGTCTACAACGGTGACCCGCGGGAGATTCACCAGCCGATCCTGGACGAGAGCTACGAGTTCACCCACGCCCCCGACCCGGCCTGGTGCCGGATCGTCGAGTTCTACTGCCCGGGTTGCGGGACGCAGGTGGAGAACGAGTACCTGCCGCCTGGTCATCCGCTGACACACGACCTCGAACTCGATATCGACGCGTTGAAGCGTCGTCACCTCAGCGCGGTGGAGGGCTAGGGACATGCGGCAGGTAAGCGTTGACATCGGTGGTACGTTCACCGACTGCTTTCTTGTCTACGACGACGCCTACATCGAGGCGAAGTCGCTGACCACGCACCACAACCTCGCCTCCGGGTTCATGGATGCCCTGGCAAAGGCCAGCGCCCAGGCCGGCCTGGATGTGCAGACGGTGCTTTCGACCGTCGACGCGGTGCGTTACGCCACGACCCTCGGGACGAACGCGCTCATCGAACGCAGCGGTCCGGCGGTCGGCATCCTCACCACCGCCGGTTTCGAATCGACCGTGCCGCTGATGCGGGCCCGTGGCTACGGCGATGGGCTGACCGAGGCCCAGCAGTCCGACCTGCCCGCCGCGGACCGGCCGGTGTCGCTGGTGCCGGTGACCCGGATCGCCGGAGTGCAGGAACGCATCGACTACGGCGGCACGGCGGTGCTGTCCATCGACGAGGACGACGTGCGCCGCCAGGTGCGCAAGCTGGTGGACGAGGGCGCGCAGGCGTTCGTGGTCGCGCTGGTCAACGCGGTGATCAACCCGGCCCACGAGAAGGAAGTCGAGCGGATCATCCTCGACGAGTACCCCACGCATATGCTGGGGGCGATCCCGATCGTGCTGTCGCACCGGGTGACCGGCCGCAAGGGTGAGTACGCCCGGACCATGTCGGCGGTCATCGACGCCTACCTGCACAGCCAGATGTACCACGGGCTGGCGTCGCTGGAGATCGAGCTGCGCCGCAACGGCTACACCAAGCCGATGCTGCTGGTGCACAACACCAGCGGCATGGCCCAGCTGAACTCGACCTCCTCGCTGCAGACCATCCACTCCGGACCGGTCGCCGGGCTGGAGGCCACCAACTACCTGTCGAAGACCTACCACCAGCCCAACGTCATCGCCACCGACATGGGCGGCACCAGCTTCGACATCGGCCTGGTCACCTCCGACGGGGTGAAGTTCTACGACTTCAACCCGGTCATCGACCGCTGGCTCGTCTCCACCCCGATGACCTACCTGCACACCCTCGGCGCCGGCGGTGGCTCCATCGCCCGCTACGACCGCCTGTGGGAGGCCATCGAGGTCGGCCCGGAAAGCGCCGGTTCTGACCCGGGCCCGGCCTGCTACGGCCGGGGCGGGCGGTTCCCGACCACCACGGACGCGAACCTGGTGCTGGGCTACCTCGACGCGGACAACTACGCCGGTGGCACGATCAAGCTCAGCCTGCGCCGGGCGCAGCGGGCCATCGAGGAGCACATCTGCAAGCCCACCGGACTGAGCCTGATCGAGGCGGCGAAGGCGATCAAGCGCAAGGTGGACAGCAACATGGCCAACGCGATCTTCAAGGAGGTCGCGGTCAAGGGCTATAACCCGAAGAACTTCGTCGCGCTCAGCTGCGGCGGCGGTGGTCCGCTGCATGCCTGCGGATACGCCAACACGCTTGGTATCCAGAATGTGCTGATCCCGCCGTTCAGCTCGGTGTTCTCCGCGCTGGGCGCCGGCAATATGAACCAGCTGCACATCCACGAGTACTCGCTGTACCTGATGGTCTACGACGCCACCACCCGCAAGATGTTGGACGACTTCCAGATCTTCAACGACACGGTGACGGAACTCGCCGCGAAGGGCCGCGACGACCTCCTCCGCCAGGGCGCCGACCCCGCCAACATCCGCTCGCGGGTGGAGCTGGACATGCGCTACGGCAAACAGCTCGCCCAGATCGGGGTCGTGTCGCCGTTCGACCGGCTCACCTCACACCGCGACGTGATCAAACTGCTGGACCTGTTCAGCAGCATCTACGCCAAGCGGTACGGCGAAGGCAGCCAGGAACCCGAGGCCGGTGTGTGCATCAACGTCATCCGCGTGGTCAGCTACGTCGAACGCGACAAGTTCGACCTGCAGCCCACCCAGGCCGAGCCGCGCCCCGCGTCGAACCCCGCCCGGTGGCGGGAATGCCACTACCCGGGCATCGACGGCGCGGTCAAGACCGCCGTTTACGACTTCGCCGACCTCGAAGAAGGCCACGTCATCGAGGGCCCCGCCCTGATCGAAACCCCGAGCACGACCTACCTCGCCGAACCCGGATGGCAGCTGACCATCGGCCGCACCGGCTCCGCGGTGCTCATTCGGACCATCTGAGCGGGCTCCCCGCTCAGGAGGTTTCATCCCGATGGCGTAGCTGGCCGGCTAGCGCGTATTGATGGAAAGTTCTTGTACTGAGCAGAACGCGTTGTCGGGCTGATGGAAACCAGCAAAGTCGGCGTCATCAACCCCTCGTCCGTTTCGTGTAGCCTGTGCCAGGCCTGGGAAGCCGCTCGCCCTCGCCCGCCAGGCACGTCTTACCAGAAGGTGTAGATTCATGAGCCAGCCCGACCACGCTGACGGCAAGTCGCTCGTCGAGAAGTTCCTCGAAGAAAACGTCCTGTTCCTCCGGCCTGACCCCGAGATCATGCAAAGCCACCATCTCGCCCCGGAGTCGCCCCGCGAAACGGAGGCGCTCGCGCGGTTCACCGATCCCGAGCAGATCAACCTGGTGCGGCACAAGCTGCAGACCGCGTGTAACGAGTCCTTCGACATGGTCGAGCAGATGGGCGCGGCGCCGGGCGCGAAGTGGGGTGATCTGATCTCCGGGGTGTGGACGGCCTCGGGCGACCTCGCCCTGTCCAGCATGGGTGGTGTGCTGCTGTTCTCGGTGCTCACGCAGCACCCGGTCAAGTTCATTGTCAAGTACTGGGTGGATGAGCCGACGGTCGGGGTCCGTGAGGGCGATGTCTTCATGCACAACGACGCCCGCTACGGCAACGTCCACAACACCGACCAGAGCATCCTCATCCCGGTTTTCCACGAGGGGCAGCTGATCTGCTTCGCCGGCGCGGTCTGCCACGAGGGGGAGAACGGCGCCATCGAACCCGGTGGTATGCCCTCGGCGGCGGAATCCCCGTTCGACGAGGGATTGAAGATCTCGCCGATCAAGGTCGGTGAGAACTACACGTTCTGCCGTGACCTCATGACCTTCCTGCAGAACTCGGTGCGCGAGCCGAAGCTGCAGCTGGAGGGCATGAAGGCCAAGCTGTACGCGGCGATGCGGACAAGGGACCGGATCCACGACACCATCGCCGAGTACGGTGTCGACGCGGTCATCGCCACGCTGCGGCGCACCCTGACCGACACCGCCGACGAGGTCCGCCGCCGGCTGAGGTCGTGGCCGGAGGGCACCGTGCGGCAGAACGTCTTCGCGGACGGGACGCTGCGCGAGAACTGTCTGGTCAAGATCAGACTGGCGATGACCAAGAAGGACGACGAGCTGATCCTGGACTTCCGGGGCTCGTCGCCGGAATTCCTGAACCGAGCCAACAACACGATCCTCTCGTCGATGAAGGGCATGCTGGCCCAGGAGTTCCTGACCTTCGTGTGGCCGGACCTGCCGCGAAACCAGGCGGTGTTCGAGCCGATGACCGTTCTCACCGACCCGCGGTCGGCGCTGAACTGTTCGCCGGAGGCGCCGAACGCGCAGAGCATGATGACGTTCTTCCCCTCCTTCACCGCGGCCAAGCTGGCGACGCCGAAGCTCCTCTACAGTGCGGGTGAACGCTCTACGGACGTCATCGCCGGCTGGTTCAACATGATCGTCACGTTCATCTACGGTGGCGTCACCCAGCACGGCGAGCTGGTGGGCAACGTGTGTGCCGACCTCAACGGCATGGGCGGGGCTGCGCGGTCCAACCGGGACGGCGAGCACGCGGTCGCCCCGATCTTCGCGCCCATGGCCGACATCGGGGAGCAGGAGCTCATCGAGGAAGAAGTCCCGATTCTCAAGATAGTGCCGAACAGGGTGATGCGGGACAACCAGGGCTTCGGCAAGTTCCGCGGCGGCCAGGGCTACCAGCAGATCGCCACCGTCAAGGACAGCGCCATGTGGGGCTTCATGGCGTGCAGCATCGGCTCGAAGTTCCCCAGCTCGCACGGCATCTTCGGCGGCTACGGCCCCGGCACCTACCCGCTGTACAAGATCAAGAATGTCGACATCTTCAAGGTGATGGACAACCAGCGCGAACTGCTGCGCTACACCGTCGAGGAACTGATGAACGAGCGCCCGTTCCCGGACGCGACCTACTCGACGCATCACATGGGCATGCAGTTCGAGCTCGCCGAGCGCGGCGAGCTGTACATGCTCACCCAGGGCACCGGCGGTGGCTACGGGGACGTGCTCGAACGCGATCCCGAGCTGGTGGCTGCCGACTACCGCGACGGCCTGGTGCCCATGGACACCGTCCGCGGCATCTACCACGTGGTGCTCAACCCCGACACCGCCGCGGTGGACGCCGAGGGCACCACGGCGGCCCGGGAGGCCGAGCGGGCGGCTCGGCTGCGGCGGGGCAAGCCGTACGCGGAGTTCGTCCAGGAGTGGGAGGCCGAGACGCCTCCGGCCGACGTGCCGTTCTTCGGCTCCTGGGGCGATCCGCAGGTGCTGTTCCGCGGCACTCCGCAGGACACCTGCCCCGCGGACGCGATCGTGCCGGTGATGATGCCCGACCCGAAGGACGTGCGGATCGCGCAGCTGGAGGCTAAGCTGGCGGAGCTGCAGGGCTGACGGTGCAGGGCTGACGGTGCAGGCCTGATGCTGCGGGACTGATGAGGACGGCGGGAGAACGATGAACGCTGCGGACGCCTGGATCCACGCCAAGCGTGACACCCTGACCTGGCTGGACTGCGACGACCTGGCTGGACTGCGACCGGTACGTGTGGAGGGTCTTCGCCGGCGCCCCCGAGCGCTGGTATGACGACCCGGCCACGCTGGTCGCGGCGAGTGCACAGGCACACCGGTTACTGCGGTCCGATGTGTACGGTGTCAACGTCTCAGGTCCGTTCTCCCGCTACCTCGCCGGTGGTAGTGAGGCCGCTGCCGTTTGTACGGCGTTGGAGCTGCCGGCGCCGTGCCGCGTGCTGGCCGACACTCTCGACGCGCTGCTGCACCAGTTCGGCGATCGTGTCGACCTGGTGCTGGACTGCCCGTCACCGCGCAGGCTGCTCGCACCCGGTGCGGAGGTCGACTTCGACGCGCTCGACGACGTCGCGACCGGCCTGCTGGAGGTGATCCGCTCGGTGGCGGACCGGCCGGTCCGGGGGCTGCAGATCACCTGTGACACGGCGGGCGGGCCGGATGAGGACGAGACCGACGCCTGGTCGAGTCTGCTGGCCGCGGCCGGGCACTACGGCTGGATCACCGCGGTCCGACTGAACGGCGTGACCGGCCCCGACCAGCTCGACCCCAAGCTGCCCGGTGACCTGCTGCTCCTGCCGCACCTGCCAGCCGACGTCCTGCCCGACGACCGGCGCTACGGCGGGGGACTGCCAGCGGAGGTGTGGAACGATACGAGCGAGGCCGCCAGGCTGGTCGACGCCGCCGCCAAGCGTGGGTTCCGGTTCGGTGAGATCCCCACCGAGGCCTCCCCGGAAATCGTGCTGACCAGGCTCACCGCCCTGGCCGCTGGCCGGCACTGAAGGGATTCGGCGTGGACGACGTGGAGATCGTGGGCTGGGGTCATACCCCGGTTGGCCGTCTTCAGCATGTGATGGCGGTCCTGCAGCTCACCAGGTAACGCCGGGGCGATGCAGATCCCCGGGGCCACCGTCACCGGGGTGTTCAACATGGGTGGCCTGGCGGTCGCCAACTATGCGAGTGTCCTGGAGCGTGTGCGATGAGTGATTTCACCGGGAAAAGTGACCTGACCCTGAAAGCGGTGTTCGTCGACGCGTTGGACCGGTTCGGTGCGCGTCCCGCCCTGCACTACCAGGGGCGGACCTACGGGTACGGCGAGATCGTGGCCGCGGCGAACCAGCTCGCGCACCGGCTGCGCGCGGCGGGGGTGGGGCCGGGGGTGTCGGTGGCGTTGATGATGTCCAACCGGCCCGAGTACATCGTCGCTGATCAGGCGATCCTGCGGTGTGGTGCGGTCAAGGTGGCGCTCAACGACATGCTGTCGGCCAGCGAGATCGACTACATCCTGCGGGACAGTGAGGCCCGGGTCGTCCTCGCCGATGCGGGGATGCTCCCGGCGGCGCTGCACTCCGCGCCGTCCCTGTTGGAGACGGTCATCGCCGTCGCCGACCCGGACGACTGCCCGGGCGGGGTGGTGGCGTGGCGCGACGCGCTGGCCGGGCAGCCGACCACCGTGCCGGAGGTCGCCCCGGCACCCACCGACCCGGGGTTGATCGTCTATACCGGGGGTACGACCGGTCTGCCCAAGGGGGTGATGCACACCCAGCGGAATCTCGCGCTCAATCTGTTCTCGCATATGATGGAGATGGGGCTGCTCGACGACGAGGTGCTGCTGGTGATATCGCCGCTGCCGCACAGCGCGGGTTTCCTGCTGCAGGCCGGGATGCTCAAGGGAGCCCGGCACTTCCTGGAGACCAGGTTCGCCCCGGAGCTGGTGCTTGAGCGGATCACCGCCGACCGGGTGACCTTCACGTTCATGGTGCCTACCATGATCTACCGGGTGCTCGACCGGGCGGCGGGCCGCGTGTTGGATCTCAGCTCGCTGCGGACCATCCTGTACGGTGCCGCGCCGATCACCCGGGAGCGGCTGGAGCAGGGCCTGGAGGTGCTCGGCCCGGTGTTCATGCAGCTGTACGGGCAGTCGGAGGCGCCGAACTTCATCACCCGTCTTCGCCGTGAGGATCATCGTCTTGATCCTGACGGGGAGCATCGGCTGGCCAGTTGTGGTCAGCCGGTCGTCATGGCCGCGGTCAAGGTGGTCGACGAGGCTGGCCGGGAGCTGCCCCGCGGTCAGGTCGGGGAGATCGTCGCCGCCACGCCGTACACGATGGTGGGGTATCGGGGCCGGCCCGAGCAGACCGCCAAGGCGTTGCGGGACGGGTGGTTGCACACCGGGGATATCGGGCGGATGGATGCCGAGGGGTACGTCTATCTGCTGGACCGCAAGAACGATATGATCGTCACCGGTGGGATGAACGTGTACAGCACGGAGGTGGAGAACGCGGCGGCGGCCTGTCCGGGGGTTGGGCAGGTCGCGGTCGTCGGGGTGCCGCATCCGGACTGGGGTGAGGCGGTCGTGGCGTTCGTCGTGCCCGACGATACCGGTGCGTTCGACGAGGCCAAGCTGCTGGCGCACTGCCGGGTAGAGCTTGCCCGGTACAAGCAGCCCAAGGCCGTGCGGGTCGTCGAGGCCTTGCCGACCACCGTGTACGGCAAGCTGGACAAGAAGGCGCTGCGGGCCGGCTGGCCCGGTTGGTGACGCCCAAAGTATTGCGGCCTGGGCGGCCAGTGCGAAAATCAGCTCGAGGGCCTGTGAGTATCGTCACGAACGCGTGGCAGGGGAGCCGGGCGGGGAGCCCTCGGAAGCGAGGCGAGCTGGATGGACACCAAGGCACGTCCCACGTTGGCCGTGTCCACGAAGTTTCAGGCACCCACCTATGACACCCAGCTGGTCGGCCGGGACCGGCTCCTCGACGTGTTGCGGGACGGCCGGGCCCGGCGGCTGGCTTTGATCTACGCGCCGGCCGGGTTCGGGAAGACCACGCTGGCGGTGCAGTGGCAGCGGGTGCTGCGCGCCGAGGGGGTGCCGGTGGCATGGCTGAGTCTCGATCGGGACGACAACGACGCGCTGTGGTTCCTCAGCCATCTCATCGAGGCGGTGCGCCGGGTCGAACCGACCCTGGCCGGTGACCTGGTCGAGGTGCTGGAGGGGCATTCCGACGACGCGCAGCGGTATGTGCTCACCGAGCTGGTCAATCAGGTTGCCGAGCATCGGCGGCCGTTGGCGGTCGTGCTCGACGACTGGCATCTCATCGACGCCCCGCAGGCCGTTGCCGCGTTGGAGTTCCTGCTGGAGGTGGGTCCGGCCAACCTGCATCTGGATCGTCACCAGCCGGACCCGGTCGCCGGCCGTGGGCCGGCTGAAGGTGCGTAACCAGGTGACGGAGATCGACGCCACGCAGCTGCGGTTCGACCATCGGGAGTCCGCGGCCTTCCTGCTCGAGCTCAACGCGTTGGATCTCGACAGCACGGACGTGCATCGGCTGTGATCGAGTACCGACGGCTGGGTCGCCGCGTTGCAGCTGGCGACCCTGTCGCTGCGTGACAGCCGGGAATGGTTTCGCTATCATCATCTGTTCGCGGGTTATCTGCGCCGCCGCCTGGAGCGTGATCATGCGGATCGGGTGGTGACCCTGCACCGGACCGCGTCGGCCTGGTTTGCTGATCATGGTCTGCTCGGTGAGGCGGTCACCCATGCCCTGGCTGCCGGTAACGACGCCGGGGCGGTGGATCTGGTGGAGTGGCGGGCCATGCACCTGGTGGAGCACAGCCGAATGGCCACCCTGCTCGGCCTGGTCAACAAGCTGCCGCCGGGCCGGCCGCGGCTGCAGATCGCGATCGCCTGGGCCAACTGTCTGCTGCAACGGGCGCAGCCCGCGCAGGTCGCGCTCGACCACGTGCGTGCCGCCCTGGCACCCGATGATACCAGCGACACCGGTAAGGACATCCTAGGCGAGGCCGATGTCGTCCAGGCCTGCATCGACGTCTACGGTGACCGGATCGACCGCGCCGCTGACCTGGTCGCCCCCTACATTGTGAAGAACTCCGGCTACCGGCCGTGGCTGGTCGCGGTGTCGTCCAACATCCACACCTTCGCCTACGACACCGCGCAGGCGCGGCAGCGGTGGGCCAACGCCTTCCACGACACCACCCGCGGGCCTTTCGCCGGCGTGTACGGGCGCTGCTTCGCCGGGCTCGCGGCGTTCGCCCAGCTTGACCTGGTGGCCGCCGAACGTCTGTACCGGGAAGCCGTGGCCCTCGCCCGCGAAGCCGCCGGGCCGCGCTCGCACGCCGCCCGGCTGGCCGGCGCGCTGCTGGGCCGGCTTGTACTACGAGCGGGGCGACACCGATGCTGCCGAGCGGCTGCTGGAGGAGTGCCACGAGCTCGGTGCCGAAAGCGGCGTCGCCGATCTTATGATCGCCACCTACTCCACGCTGGCCCGCATCAAGACCCTGCGCGGTGAGATCGAGGACGTCTGGCACCTGCTCGACGAGGGCAGCGAGGCGGCGAGCCAGCTCGTCCTGCCTCGATTGTCGGCCGCCGTCGACCACGAACGCCTGCGGCTGCACCTGGCCCGGGGGGACCTCGGGCGCGCCCAGAACGTGCTCGCCCGCCACGGCGACGACGTCGCCCGCGGCGGCGACGGCATCGCGATGGCCACCCGCCACTACCAGCTCGCGATGCGCGCGCGGGTCATGGCCGCCCAGGCCGACTACGACGGTGCCCTGCGGCTGCTGTCCCAGATGCACCAGGAGAGCAGCTCCGTGGCCTGGCGGTACGCCGAAACGGCCGCGCGTATCGACCTCGCGGTGGTGCACTCGCTGACCGGCGACACCGACACCGCGCTGCGCACCCTCGTGCCCGCCGTCGTCGCCAGGGCCCGCTTGGAGGCGGACCGGAACTCCTGAAGATCATTGGCGAGTTGCGGGACGCGAGCCGGTGCCGCCGGTGGCCGGCGGAGTTGCCCACTGTGCCCTCCGACTACCTGTCCAAGCTGCTCGCCACGGCCCACGCGGACGCGGAACGGGCAGCGATCCCCATCATCGACCGCCCGGCCGAGCGGAACCCCGCTCCCGAAGAATCGCTCAACGCCCGCGAGATCGACATCCTCCGTCTGCTGGACCGCGGACTGTCGAACAAGGAAATCGCGCGTAACCTCGGCCTGACCATCAACACCGTCAAGTGGTATCTCAAGAGCATCTACACCAAGCTCGGGGTCGCTCGGCGCGGGGAATCGGTCTCGGAGGCCCGCCGCCGCCGGATTCTGACCTGAATGCCCTGGTAGCGGGTGCCGCTTCCACGACGGGGAGGACAGCGATGCCTGACACCCGGCTCAGCGAGGAGCAGGAAGCCCTGCGCAAGACCGTGGAGGCGTTCGCCCGCGAGGTGGTCGCCGCCGCGGCGGCGCGGCACGACGAGGAGAAGACGTTCCCGTACGAGGTCGTCGCGCAGATGGCCGACATGGGCCTGTTCGGTCTGCCGTTCCCGGCGGAGTACGGCGGGCAGGGCGCCGACTTCTTCGCCCTCTGCCTGGCCATCGAGGAACTGGCCCGGGCCGACTCGTCGGTGGCGATCACGCTGGAGGCCGGGGTTGGCCTCGGCGCGATGCCGATCTACCGGTTCGGCACGCCGGCACAGCGGGAGGAGTGGCTGCCGTTGCTCGCCAGCGGGCGGGCGTTGGCCGCGTTCGGGCTGACCGAACCAGAGGCGGGCAGCGACGCTGGCGGCACCCGCACCACCGCCCGGCTCGACGGCGGCGACTGGGTCATCAACGGCTCGAAGGCCTTCATCACCAACTCGGGTACCGACATCACCCGGCTCGTCACCGTTACCGCTGTCACTGGGCGGACCCCGGCCGGGCGCAAGGAGATCTCGTCCATCCTGGTGCCGGTGCCCATCCCCGGCTTCACCGCCGGCCCGGCCTACTCGAAGGTCGGCTGGCATGCCTCCGACACCCACCCGCTGGCCTTCGACGACGTGCGGGTTCCTGCGGAGAATCTGCTCGGTGCGCGCGGCCGCGGCTATGGATTCGGAATGAAATAACTTGTTCACTTCGGGGTCCTCGCGAGCCCGTGACCTGCGAAGACGCATATTGGCTTGCATTAATTACTTCATTACGAATTCTATGCGAATTTCCTGCAGATCCTGGACGAGGGCCGGATCGCGATTTCCGCGCTGGCCGTCGGGCTGGCGCAGGCCTGCGTGGACGAGAGCGTGAAATACGCGAAGCAGCGGGAGGCATTCGGCGCGCCGATCGGCCGCAACCAGGCAATCGCCTTCAAGATTGCCGAGATGGAGGTGCGGACGTACGTGGCCCGTGCCGCCTACTACGACGCGGCTTCCCGGATGCTCGCCGGCCTGCCCGTCAAGAAGGAGGCGGCGATGGCGAAGCTGTTCTCCTCGGAGGCGGCGGTGACGAATGCCCGCGAGGCCACGCAGATCCACGGCGGCTACGGGTTCATGAACGAATACCCGGTCGCCCGGCACTGGCGGGACGCCAAGATCCTGGAGATCGGCGAGGGCACCAGCGAGGTCCAGAAGATGCTGATCGCGCGCGAACTGGGTCTGTAGTGGCGAGGCTCGCCAGAACACTGCCGGCACCCCGCGAAAGATCATCAGTGGCTGGTGGCCGGCCCGGGTGCCGGGTGCCGCGTTCCCGCGGCGAGCAGGGCGGCCAGGCCGAGCTGGTGCAGCAGGTCCGCCAGCTGCGGCCGGCTCATCGTCACCGCGCTGTAGGGGGTGGAGTTCAGCAGGCCGAAGGTGGCGTGGACGGCGGCGCGGGCGGTGCCCTCGGCGAGTTCGGGGCTGCGGGCGCGCCGCTGGGCGGCCCAGAGCTCGACGTAGCCGCGTCGCAGCCGGCGCACGGTGTGCGCGTCGGCCGGGTTCAGGCTGCTCAGGTCGCGATCCTGAACGCGGATCAGTTCGGGTGAGTCGAGAGCGAAGGAGACGTGCCAGCGCACGAGCGCGTCCAGCGTGCCGTCCGGACTGGGCGCCGCGGCCGCGCGACGGGTGCCCTCGGTGAGCAGGCGTTCACTAATGCCGATCAGCAGTTCGCCGAGGATCGCCTGCTTACTCGGGAAATGCTTGTACAACGCCGGCCCGGAGACGCCCGCGGCCCGGCCAATGTCGTTGATGCTCACCCCGTGGTACCCGCGCTCGGCCATCAGCCGGGCCGCGGCGGCGAGGATGCGCTCCCGGCGCGATCCTGCTGGCGGCGGTTCTTCGAGGCTGAAGGACACGGTCGGCACATTACCGCCTTCCGGGACAGCCGGTGCCCGCCTGGTTAATACTGGCTAACTCAGGTTCTCAGTCGTCCGGCCCGGCCCGTGCCGGTTCACGCGGGGCCGCGGCCCGGCGCTCCACCGGTCCGAACAGGACGATTAACGGCACCAGGAAGAGTGCGGGCAGGATCACCCACAGCGGCCGCCCGGCCCACCAGGCCGCGGTCGGTTCTTCGGGCATCGGCAGCCCGACCGCCCGCATCGTGACCATCGCGAGCAGCAGGGCCGTCATGTGCCACAGGAACACGGTCATGATTACGGCGTTGCCCGTGACGACCGCCGCCCACGGCCGGCGCCGGGCCAGCATTCGGTTCAGGGCGGGTACGGCGAGCAGTATCAGACCGAGCTGGAAGACGGCGAGCACGGCGATCGCAGCGGTTGTCGGGAACATGTTGCTGAGCCTGGTTCCCTCGGTGGCGACCATCGATCGCGGATACTCGTCGAGCGTCGTCACCAGGGCCAGACCCGCCAGCCCGCAGAGCGCCGTCAGCAGCGCCCGCCGCGGCCCGCGCAGGGCGCCGTCCCGCCAGAAATACCCGAGCTGGTGGGCGAACACCCAGACGAGACCGGTGTTGACATAGCCGAACACCGTGCTGCCGGTGCCGAACCGCGCCAGGTCGACGAGCGCCACGGCCGCGCCCAGCAGCAGGATGAACCGGCAGCCGAACCGCCGATGGACCGCCGCGGTCACCGGCACGGCCAGGATGACCCCCAGGTACGCCGCGAGAAACCACAGCGGCACCAGCACGGCCCGTCCATAGCGCAGCAGACCCGGGTAGTCGGGGACCGCGAGCAGCAGGACGGCGTCGACCGCCGCCCAGATAACGGCGAACACCGCCATCGGGGGCAGCAGGCGGCGCAGCCGCCCCCGCAGGAAGCGCCGCGCCCGCGGGCCCCAGGGAAGCGCGGGATCATCGCGCGGAGACCCGGGGGCGCGACCGGCCGTGTCCCAGGCCGCCAGGTGGGCGAAGCCACCGATGACGAAGAACACCGGCATCACCTGGAGCAGCCAGGTCGCGAGCCAGGCGAACGGTATCCGCGCGATCGGATTGGGCATCACGAGAACGCCCCCGCGAAAGTGGTCGATGGACAGGGCCCAGTGCCACAGCACCACGACACAGACGCTCGCCAGGCGCAGGAAGTCGACGTCGCGCGCCCGGGACGGCGGGGTGGACTCGATGAGTCGGCCCACGGACCGGCCCATGGAGCGCAGCCCGCCCCACGGTGACCACACACCGCCAGGCTGCCAGACGCGGCGCCCCGGCGATCGCCGGGACGGACCCGGCGGGCCGCACGCTCACCCCATGACAGCAGACCTTGTCGGGCAGCCGGACCAGCGGTCTAGT
>NZ_CDWTNB010000056.1:0-20703 GCF_977947065.1 Frankia sp. CgJB1 | reverse complement strand
GCATTGAGGCCTGACTCCACCCCCGACGCCACGGCTACGGGACTCCGGAGCGGGTGGCTACCGAGGGCATCCACGCCTGTTCCGGGCGCTAAATGCAAATGCAGCGGAGTCCGGTGAAAGCGGGCGCTCAACAACAATGCGGGGCGCCGGGTAAATGCGGGGGCAGGCCGACAGTGCAGGTGCGTTCCGGCGAATGCAAGTGCGCTCCGCGAATGTGGGAGCCGTCCCGGCGATGCGGGACTCGATCGATGGTGCATCGTCTCATGGCGTTCAATGCCGAGCACAACGGCGAGTTCAACGCCGAAGACGGCGGGCGGCGTTGGAAAACGCCGCCCGCCGTCCCGGTCCGTGCCGCCAGCCACGACTGTCCGCCACGACATGGCCACTTCCACTGGGCGATGGCATGGGTGAAGCGGGACAGCGCCGTCGCCACGATGACGCTTTGTCGCCGTCGTTCCCACGCCGTGGTTCGCGGCCATGATCAAACGTAGGCGTGACGACCACCGGTCGCTTAATGCAGCGGGCGCATGCAGTCCCGGCAGCGGTCGTTCAGAATCGAGAGGAGCTCGACAGCCTTGAGTGAGGCGTCGCGCACCTTCGCGATGTCCTGCGAGGAGTTCAGCCTGATCAGCGCGGATTCAGCTCCGTCGGAGGCGCCCTCCCGGACCGCCTCGACGATCTCTGCCGCCGGTGTGCCGAACTGGAAGAGCAGAACCTCTTTGTCCTGGTAGGACGGTAGTTCCGTGGGCAGGTGCCCGAGACCGATGCCGGCGAGGTTCCGGCTCAGGATCTGCCGCACGTTGGTACCCAACCGGCCATAGCCGCCGATCTCCCGCAGTGTCCCCATGTTGATCCGGAAGACACCGTTGTTGCCTACTACGGTCGCACGCAGGTCCTCCCACGTCCCCGGCGGGTCGGACGGCACGCCGACCATCTGCGTGTCCGTCATCTCTACCATCCCGACTGGCAACCCAAGTGCTCCACGTATACGCGAACCGACACGCCCAGCTCCTTCCGCTCTCCATAGGAAAGCACTGCGTGCTGCCAGGTCGGCGTCGCCCGGCGTCGCCCGGCGGAAAATAACTGTTATCCATAAGATAACCGACTCTCCGGGTGAGGTCCACCCACGACGGACCTTGTCGGTTTCGAAAAAGTTAATCCTGATGATCGGGATCGCGCGGCGGCCGGGAAGCTGCCAACATGAATGTGAGTCATCTTGTTCATCCGCCGTGACCAGCATCGATAGCGCCGACATCTGTACGTAACACGGCAGGTACCTCGCTGAAACTCTTGTTCGAATGTTCCGATAACATCTCATCTGCACGGGGCGTTTGCTACCGTCATCTACACCGCTCCGGCGGATCGGGGGATCCCCGTAGTCGGGCGATCTTCCTGGCGTACCGTGTGCTCCGGACCACTTCGGCGGCGCGCCCGGAGCTATGTGGGCGGCGCCACGAGGGAAAGTTTCCAGGAAAATTTTAATTAAAGATTTTTCTTTGCGAATATCTTTCGGGGTATTTTTCTGGAGAAGCTTCCAGTCATCCAGACGGAATACCTGTTAACGCCGAAGTTACCGGGGTTTGCAGGGCTGAAATAAACGGCTCCTAGTGTTCTTCGTGTCGCCACCGGACAAACGGAGAACCACTGTTCGGGGCGAGCCCATGGCCTTCTGTTCTCGATCGACGGCTGGTGATGACAGTGCCCGGTCCCCGTTTTCCCAGCTCATCCACGCCTACGGTCGAGCCGGCCGCGCCGGTCAGGTTTTGCGACACCACCCTGCGCGACGGCGAGCAGGCGCCTGGGGTGGCATTCACCGCAGCCGAGAAACTTGCCATCGCCGCTGCTCTGGACGCCATCGGCGTACACCAGATCGAGGCCGGAATACCTGCCATGGGACCCGCCGAACGGGATGTCCTGCGGGAGATCCTCGCGACGCAGCCTCAGGCCGGCGTGGTGGCGTGGTGCCGGGCCGACCGCCGCGACATCGATGCCGCGCTGTCCTGCGGAATTGTCACTGCGCACCTAACCATTCCCGTCTCCGACCTGCATCTGAAGAGCAAGCTGGGCCGGGACCGGGGATGGGCGCGGCGCCGCATCCGCGACTGCGTCTTCGACGCGGCTGACCGCGGGCTGCGGTTTAGCGTCGGCCTGGAGGACGCCTCCCGCGCGGACGACAACTTCGTCATCGAGCTGGCCGGCGAGCTGCGCGAGTGGGGTGCCACCCGGATCCGCTGGGCCGACACGGTCGGTCTGCTGGACCCGGTCAGCGCCTACACCCGGCTCGGCCGGCTGGTC
Organism: Frankia sp. CgJB1; assembly: GCF_977947065.1. Classification (NCBI taxonomy): domain Bacteria; kingdom Bacillati; phylum Actinomycetota; class Actinomycetes; order Frankiales; family Frankiaceae; genus Frankia; species Frankia sp. CgJB1. The sequence continues at coordinate 18,408 of NZ_CDWTNB010000056.1, read as the reverse complement.
CAGGCGGTCCCGGGGGAGTGGGAGATCCACGCCCACGACGACTTCGGTCTGGCGACCGCGAACACCATCGCCGCGGTTCAGGCCGGATTCATCTGGGTTAGCACCACGGTGCTGGGTCTGGGGGAGCGGGCCGGCAACGCCCCGCTGGAGGAGGTGGCGATGGCCCTGCGGCACCTGTTGAAGGTGCCGGTGGACCTGGACACCACCTCGTTCCGCAGGCTCGCGCGGATGGTGGCCCGGGCCGCCTGCCGCCCGCTGCCGGTGGGCAAGGCGGTGGTCGGTGAGTCGGTGTTCGCGCACGAGTCGGGGATCCACGTCCACGGCGTGCTGCGACACCCGTCGACCTACGAGCCGTTCGACCCCGCCGAAGTAGGCGGGCAACGGCGGCTCGCGTTCGGGAAGCACAGCGGCCGGGCCTCGGTGCGTCACGCGCTGGCCCAGTACGGCATCACCGCCGACGACAGCGAGATCGAGCCGCTGCTTGAGCGGGTCCGGGCCACGGCGACCCAGACGAAGCGCGGCCTGCACGGCCGTGACTTCCAGGAACTTCTCGGGCGGGCCGAAGTGCCGGCCCCCCGGGTGGAGGCCCCGCCGTCCTAGGCCTGGTCCGGCAGGGACCGGACCCGGCTGGCAGACGCAACGGGGTCGATCAACAACTAACGGTTGTGCCGATGTCCTGGCCAAACCCGGCCGGCGGCACGACTCCAGCCCAGGGGCCCAGCGGCCCGACCTGCCCGATCGGCGTGGTCGTGGCACCGGTGCCCCCTGTGCTGGGCAACCGTTCCGAGGAGGAACACCGCATGCGCCAGATCGCGTTCTACGGCAAGGGTGGTATCGGCAAGTCCACCACCCAGCAGAACACCATGGCGGCGATGGCCGAGATGGGCAAGAAGATCATGATCGTTGGCTGCGACCCCAAGGCCGACTCGACCCGGCTCATCCTGCACTCCAAGGCCCAGACCTCCGTCATTCAGCTGGCCGCCGAGAAGGGCTCGGTCGAGGACCTAGAGCTCGACGAGGTCCTGGTCGAGGGCCAGTGGGGCATCAGGTGCGTCGAGTCCGGCGGCCCGGAGCCCGGTGTGGGCTGCGCCGGCCGCGGTGTCATCACCTCCATCAGCTACCTGGAGGAAGCCGGCGCCTACGAGGACCTCGACTTCGTCACCTACGACGTCCTCGGTGACGTCGTCTGCGGCGGGTTCGCGATGCCGATCCGCCAGGGCAAGGCGCAGGAGATCTACATTGTCACCTCCGGCGAGATGATGGCGATGTACGCGGCGAACAACATCGCCCGAGGCATCCTCAAGTACGCGCACTCCGGCGGTGTCCGGCTCGGCGGGCTCATCTGCAACAGCCGTAACACCGACCGCGAGGACGATCTGATCATCGAGCTCGCCCGCCGGCTCAACACCCAGATGATCCACTTCATCCCGCGTAACAACGTCGTGCAGCACGCCGAGCTGCGCCGGATGACGGTCATCGAGTACGACCCGAAGAACGAGCAGGCCGACCAGTATCGGCAGCTCGCCAAGAAGATCGTCGACAACGACATGAAGACCATCCCGACGCCGATCACCATGGACGAGCTCGAGGAGCTCCTCATCGATTTCGGGATCATGGAGCAGGAGGACGAGACCATCATCGGCAAGGCCGCCGCTGTCGCCTGACCCTGTCACCTGCTCCGACTCCGTCGAGGATGAGGTCCCGACCATGACGACGACGCCGGCACCTATCAAGGCCGAGACCGAGGCGATGATCGCCGAGGTGCTGTCGAACTACCCCGCGAAGACGGCCAAGTTCCGCGCCAAGCACCTCAAGGCCAACGACCCCGATGGGTCGAAGGAGTGCGAGGTCAAGTCCAACATCAAATCCCGCCCGGGGGTCATGACGATCCGCGGCTGCGCCTACGCCGGTTCCAAGGGCGTGGTGTGGGGCCCGGTCAAGGACATCGTCAACATCAGCCACGGCCCGGTCGGCTGTGGCCAGTACTCCTGGGCCACCCGGCGCAACTACGCCCGCGGCCCCTGGGGTGTGAACAACTTTGCCGCGATGCAGTTCACGACCGACTTCCAGGAGAAGGACATCGTCTTCGGCGGTGACCCGAAGCTAGAGACGGTCTGCGACGAGATCACCGAGCTGTTCCCGCTGGCCAAGGGGATCTCGGTCCAGTCCGAGTGCCCGATTGGTCTGATCGGTGATGACATCGAGGCGGTCTCCCGCAAGGCCTCGAAGAAGCTCGAGCTGCCAGTCGTCCCGGTGCGCTGCGAGGGGTTCCGCGGGGTCAGCCAGTCCCTCGGCCACCACATCGCCAACGACGCGGTCCGCGACCACGTGCTGGGCACCGGCGGGAACACCTTCAAGCAGACGCCGTATGACGTCGCGCTCATCGGCGACTACAACATCGGCGGCGACGCCTGGGCCTCCCGGAAGATCCTGGAGGAGATGGGCCTGCGGGTCATCGCCCAGTGGTCCGGTGACGGCACGATCAACGAGATGGCCTCGACGCACCTGTCGAAGCTGAACCTGATCCACTGCTACCGGTCGATGAACTACATCTGCACAACCATGGAGGAGCGCTACGGCACTCCGTGGACCGAGTTCAACTTCTTCGGTCCCACCAAGATCGTCGATTCGATGCGGAAGATCGCGGCTTTCTTCGACGACGAGATCAAGCAGAAGACCGAGGCGGCGATCGCCCGCTACCAGGTCCGATTCGACGAGATCACGAACGCCTTCCGGCCGCGCCTGGAAGGCAAGCGGGTCATGCTCGCGGTCGGCGGACTACGGCCCCGGCACACCATCGGTGCCTACGAGGACCTCGGCATGGAGGTCGTCGGCACCGGCTACGAGTTCGCGCACAAGGACGACTACACCCGTACCTACCCCGCTCTCGCGGAGGGCGTGGTCCTCTACGACGACCCGACGGCCTTCGAGCTGGAGGAGTTCGCCAAGCGGCTCAAGCCGGACCTGATGGGCGCGGGCGTCAAGGAGAAGTACGTCTTCCACAAGATGGGCGTCCCCTTCCGCCAGATGCACTCCTGGGACTACTCCGGGCCATACCACGGCGTGGACGGCTTCGCGGTCTTCGCCCGTGACATGGACATTGCGATCAACAGCCCGACCTGGGACCTCCTGGAGACCCCCTGGTCGAAGGCCGGAGAGGTGTTCTGACCAGCCGGTCCGGCTCCCGCCGGCGGTAGCCGGCAGTCATCAGCCACGGTAGAAGGGAGGATGTCCGGTGACGACGACTCCGGAAACAAACAGTTCCGTCCCGCTGCGGGTCCTCGACCACAGCGAGCTGTTCAAGGACGAGGTCTACCAGGAGCAGTTCGAGGGCAAGCGCGAGTTCGAGAACGGCAGCGACGCCGCCGAGGTAGCCCGGGTCCTGGAGTGGACCCGCGGCTGGGAGTACCGGGAGAAGAACTTCGCCCGGGAGGCGCTGACCGTCAACCCGGCCAAGGCGTGCCAGCCGCTCGGCGCGGTCCTGGCGGGCCTCGGCTTCGAGGGCACCATGCCCCTGGTGCACGGCTCGCAGGGCTGCGTCGCCTACTTCCGCAGCCACTTCGCCCGGCACTTCAAGGAGCCCGTCCCGGCGGCATCCTCGTCGATGACCGAAGACGCCGCCGTCTTCGGCGGGCTGAACAACCTGGTCGAGGCGCTCGAGAACGCGACCACCCTGTACAAGCCCAAGATGGTCGCGGTCAGCACCACCTGCATGGCCGAGGTGATCGGGGAGGATCTGTTCGCCTACATCGGCGCGGCGCGGGACAGGGGCGCGATCTCCGCCGACTACCCGGTGCCGTACGCGCACACGCCGAGCTTCGTGGGCTCACACCTCACCGGCTACGACAGCATGCTCAAGGGCATCCTGGACCTCCTGGGCAAGACGGCGGACGCCGACAAGGTCGAGTCCCCCGGGAAGCCCCGGCTGAACATCGTGCCCGGCTTCGAGACCTACGTCGGCAACCACCGCGAGTACCGCCGCATCCTCGAGCTGATGGGTGTCGACCCCCTGATCCTGGGCGACCACAGCAGCTCCCTGGACTCGCCGGCGACGGGTGAGTACGAGCTCTACCCAGGTGGTACCCCGCTCGCCGAGGCCGCCACAGCTCGGTTCAGCCGCGCTACCGTGATGCTTCAGGAGACCACCACCCGCAAGACGACGGAGTTCGTCCGGGACGGGTGGAAGCAGGAGACGGTGGTGCTCGAGACCCCCATCGGGGTGAAGAACACCGACCGCTTCCTGACCGAGGTGGCCCGCTTGGCGGAGGTCGAGATCCCGGCCGAGCTCACCGCCGAGCGTGGCCGCCTGGTGGACGCGCTCACCGACTCGCATGCCTATCTGCACGGCAAGCGGGTCGCCATCGCGGGTGACCCTGACCTCGTCATCGCGATGACCGGCTTCGCCCTCGAACTCGGGATGATCCCGGTCCACCTGCTGAGCACGAACGCCGACAACTCCTTCGCGCCCAGGCTGGAGAAGGTCCTCTCGACCAGCAAGTTCGGCGAGGAGGCGACCGTCTGGCCGGGCAAGGACCTCTGGCACCTGCGGTCGCTGGTCTTTACCGAGCCGGTCGACCTGCTCATCGGGAGCTCGTACCTGAAGTACATCTCCCGGGAGGCGAACGTGCCGCTGGTCCGGGTCGGTTTTCCGATCTTCGATCGGCACCACCTGCACCGCTTCCCGATCGTCGGCTACACCGGCGGTCTGTACCTGCTCACCCAGCTCGTCAACACGGTGCTCGACGAGCTGGACCGCACCAGCCCCGACCACAGCTTCGACGTCGTCCGCTGAGCGTCCGACCGGGCACAACTGTGGTCGGTCCGGCTCCCGGCCGGATCTGAACGTGGTCGGCCGGCCGCGCCCACCGCGCTCCCTGCGACCGGCCGACCACCCCGCCGTGGGGTCGATCGATCACCTCCCGGATCGATCGACCCCACGCCCCCGTCCCACCTCTTTCAAGAACCGTGCCCGTAGAACCGCGTCCTTCCGAGGATGGCCCATGGCAGCCACAGAACGCGTCGCGCTGTTCACCGAACCGGCCTGTAACCACAACAACGCCAAGACCACCAAGGCCCGCAAGGCGGGTTGTCCCAAACCCAAGCCCGGGGGCACTTCCGGAGGTTGTGCCTTCGACGGAGCCATGATCACCCTCGTCCCGATCGCCGACTGCGCTCACGTGGTCCACGGCCCGATCGGTTGCGCGGGCAACTCGTGGGACGGCCGGGGCAGCCTGTCGTCCGGGCCGGTGCTCTACCGGCACGGCTTCACCACCGACATGGCCGAGAACGACGTGGTGCTCGGGGGGGAACAGCGCCTGTTCGACACCATCCTGGAGGTCGTCGAGCGGCACTCGCCGCCAGCGGTCTTCGTCTATTCGACCTGCGTTACCGCGATGATCGGAGACGATCTTGACGCGGTGTGCGCGGCGGCCGCCGCCGAGTCCGGGGTGCCGGTGACCCCGATCCACTCGCCCGGGTTCGTTGGCAGCAAGAACCTCGGCAACCGGCTCGCCGGCCAGGCCCTGCTCGACCACGTGATCGGCACCGTCGAGCCGGAGCTCACCACCGACCGGGACGTCAACCTGATCGGTGAGTACAACATCGCCGGGGAGTTGTGGGACGTCCTGCCGCTGCTGTCCCGGCTGGGCCTCCGGGTGCAGGCGTGCATCAGCGGTGATGCCCGCTACCGTGACGTCGCCGCGGCCCATCGGGCCAGGGCGACGATGGTGGTCTGCTCGCGCGCGCTGCTCGGACTCGCCCGTGGCCTGCAGGAACGTTACGGGATCCCGTGGTTCGAGGGCAGCTTCTACGGCACCCGGGCGATGGGCGACACCCTGCGCGGCTTCGCCCGCCTGCTCGAGGACGACGAGCTCTCCCGCCGCACGGAGGAGCTCATCGCTGTCGAGGAGGCGGCCGTCGCCGTCGCACTTGAGCCGTACCGGCGCAGGCTCGCCGGGCGCAAGGCGGTGCTCTACACCGGCGGGGTCAAGAGCTGGTCGATCGTGTCCGCGCTGCAGGACCTCGGCATCGAGGTGGTCGGCAGCGGCATCACCAAGAGCTCCGACGGCGACGTGGACAAGATCCGCGAGCTGCTCGGCGACGCAAAGATGATCAAAGAGGGCAGTCCGCGCGAGCTGCTGCGGGTCGCCGAGCAGACCGGGGCGGACATCCTCGTCGCCGGCGGCCGCAACCAGTACACCGCGCTGAAGGGCCGGCTGCCGTTCCTCGATATCAACCAGGAGCGGCACATCCCCTACGCCGGCTACACCGGGATGGTCGAGCTCGCCCGGCGCCTCGACATGGCGATCGCGAGCCCGGTCTGGGAGCAGGTCAGCCGGCCCGCTCCCTGGGACCTGGTTGGAGCCCGCTGATGGCCGAGGTCGTGACCGGAGAGCGGCAGGCGGCGATCGACCCGCTCAAGCACAGCCAGCCGCTCGGGGGTGCGCTGGTCTTCCTGGGCCTCGCCGGCTCGCTGCCGATCATGCATGGTGCGCAGGGGTGCGCGTCGTTCGCCAAGGCCCTGCTCACCCGGCATTTCAACGAGCCGATCCCGCTGCAGACCACCGCGATCACCGAGGTGACCGCGGTCCTCGGCAGTGGTGAGGCGATGGTGGAGACGCTCGATGCCATCCGGAAGAAGCAGCGGCCGGAGATTATCGGCCTGCTCACCACAGGAATCACCGAGGTCAGCGGCGAAGACGTCGGCGGCCAGCTGCGCAAGTACCTCTCGGCCTGGGACGAGACCGACTCGAGCGGGTCGGAGGCGGGGGCGAACGACTCCGCCCCCGGCGGGGCCCCGCTGATCGTCGGGGTCTCCACCCCGGACTTCATCGGTGGGCTGTCCGACGGTTGGTCGGCCGCGTTGGAGGCGCTGGTCCGAGCGGTGGTGCCGGCAGAGCATTCCGAAACGGAGCCTTCCGAAGCGAAATATTTTACCGGGCGCACCGCCTTCATCGCGGCCAGCGCTCCCGTAACGCATCTCACTACCGCTGGGTCCGCCGAGGCTGCTGGGTCCGCCAGGTCTCTGGGGTCCGCCGCCCGGCGGGTGGCGGCGGCGGACGATGGCGATCTGGATCCGCGCCAGCTCGCAGTCTTGGTCGGCCCATCCCTGACGGCGGCCGACCTCGACGAGCTCGGTGAGCTGATTCGCGCGTTCGGGCTCAACCCGGTACTCGTCCCCGACCTGTCCGGATCGGTGGACGGGCACCTGGCCCCCGCCTGGCAGCCCACGACGACCGGCGGCACCGGGCTCGCGCGGCTGCGGGCCCTCGGTCGGTCGCGGGCCGTGCTCGTCGCGGGTGCGACCGCGGCGGCGGCCGGTGACCTGCTCGCCGCCCGGACCGGCGCCCGGATCTTCCGCCACCGTTATCTCAGCGGGCTGACGGAGATGGACGCCCTGGTCACCGAGCTGATCGAACTCACTGGAGCGTCCGCGCCGACCCGGGTCCGGCAGGCCCGGGCCCGGCTCGCCGACGGTCTGCTCGATACGCACTTCGTCCTCGGTGGCGCCCGGGTCGCGCTGGCAATGGAGCCGGAGACCCTGGTCGCCGTCGGTTCCCTGCTGCACGACGTCGGGGCCGAGGTTGTGGCGGCGGTGTCCCCGACCGGCGCGCCGGTCCTCGCGGACGCGCCCTGGGACGAGGTCGTCGTCGGCGATCTGACCGACCTCGCCGAACGGGCCCGGGCGGGCGGTGCGCACCTCGTCCTCGGTTCCAGCCATGCCCGCGAGGTCGCCGACCGGATCGGTGCCGCGCACCTGCCCGTCGGCTTCCCGATCTTCGATCGGCTCGGCGCGGCGCTGGCCGGTACCGCCGGGTACGCCGGAAGCCTGCGCCTGCTCATCGAAGCCGCGAATCGTCTACTCGATCACGAGCACGTGCACCGCCGTCCCGGGCGGAGGTTCTCCGTGCCCGGCGCGGATGGGCAACCCGCCCACCGGGCCGAGATCCCCACCCAGCCCGGCTCCGCGGGTGAACCCGATCAACTCGACAACCTGTTCCAGGAGTCTCCGTGTTGAAGATCGCCTTCGCGACCAGCGACGGCACCGCTGTGGATCAGCATTTCGGGTGGTGCCAACGGTTCGACGTGTACGAGGTCAGCCCCGAGGGATCCAGGTTCCTGGAGACCCGCGCGCTCGACGCGGCGCCGACGGACGAACAGGACAAGATCGAATCTAGGCTCGCCGCGGTCTCGGACTGCGCGATCCTCAACATCAGTGACATCGGCGGGACGGCCGCGGCGAAGGTGGTGAAGGCCCGGATTCACCCGGTGAAGGTGGTCAAGGGCACCGCCATCCCCGAGCTGCTCCGCCGCTACACCTCGACGCTGGCCGGCAATCCGCCGCCCTGGCTGCGCAAGGTGCTGCGGTCCCACGAGCCGCAGCCGGCGGCGACCTGGACCCGCGGCGGTGCCACGGCCCTGAAGCCCAAGGGAGACGGCGGCATGACCGCGAAGACCGGTTTCCTCGGCGACCTGGTCGACCAGCTGCGCGCCGGGGACACCTACGGCCAACTGGAACGGTTCTCCGACGAGGACCTGCTCCGCCCGTTCATCGTCACTCGGGAGCAGCGCCGCGAGATCGCGGTGAACTGCGACATCGACGCCGCCGTAGAGGGCCGGGTGCGCTCCTTTTACCAGGCGGTCGCGGCGGTCACCGAGAAGGCGACCGGGGCGTTCACCACCACCGTGCTCGACCTCAGTCACGAGGGGTTCGGGCGCGTGATCATTTGTGCCGGGCGGCTCGTCGTCCTCTCCGACGCGCTGCGGGACGTGCAGCGGTTCGGCTTCGGCTCCATGGACGAGCTCTCCGCCCGGGGCGAGTCGCTGGTGACCGGTGCGACCAAGCAGATCGAACGATGGAACGAGGTGGCCCGCGATGACTCCTGACGCCCAAGCCGCCGACACCCCGGCCGGGGGCGCCCCGGCCGACACCGAGCTGCGGCTGCGCAAGCTTCGTAGCCGGGCCTCCCATCTCAAGCTCGACCTGCACGACCTCGCCGAGGACCTCCCGATCGGCTGGGAGGGCCTGCTCGACGTCGCCCGCCGGACCTACGACGCCTATGCGGAGATCGCCCTCCTCGAGGGCCTGCTCGAGAAGGAGACATCGCGATGAGCGTGAGCACGGCCGCCGGCCAGCTAGCGGACTTCCGCCGCTGTTCCACCGCCGAGGAGTACTTCACCCTGCTGGACGTCGACTACGACCCGCGGGTCCTGGCCGTCAACCGGCTGCACATCCTCCGGTACTTCGCCAACCAGCTGGTCGAGTTGCACAACACCCGGACCGAGGTCGGGAACCCGGTGGAGCTGCTGCGGGAGTACCGCGACGCGCTTGTCCGCTCCTACCAGGCCTTCACCGCAGCCTCCGCCCTGGACCATCGCCTGTTCAAGGTGCTGCAGGACCACGCGCCGCAGGAGTCGTTCGTGCCCGCGTCGTCGATCACCGTCGAGCGGCTGGCCCCGACGGTGCCCCAGCCGTCGGCGCCGTCCGACCCGGTGGAGCCGTCCCAGTCCGCCTGGCCGCACCACGCCGCCACGTCCGCCGACTACCTGGGTGGAACCCGATGAACAGTACCTACGACGTCGGCGACATCGTGGTCGCCGTCAAGGCATTGCGTAACGACGGCACGTACCCGGACCCGGCGATCGCTGTCGGTGAGATCCTCGTCGAGGCCGGCACCCGTGGCCAGGTCATCAACGTCGGCCTCTACCTGCAGGAACACATCGTGTACGCGGTGGCGTTCGACCACGGCCGCATCGTCGGCGCGCTGGAACGTGAGCTCGTCTCCCCCGAGCAGTGGCAGCAGGCGGCGGCTGTCGCCGCCGGCACCGCCGCACCCGCCGCGGCGACCACCGCGACCACCGCGACCTCCTCTGCGACCGCTCCGGCGACCGGCACGGCGACCGCCCGGGGGAAGGAAGGGCGGTCGTGAAGGCAACCCCCGTCAGCCTGCCGCTGCTGCCCACCGACCTGGCAGGCGAGATCCCCCGGCAGGCCACCGAGCTGGCGCCCGACACCGCCGCCGGCTGCGCGAGCAAGTCCAGCTGTGGCACCAGCACTCCGGTGCGGGACCCGGAGATTGCGGAGAAGATCGCCAACCATCCCTGTTACAGCGCCGAGGCCCACCAGTACTACGCCCGGATGCACGTGGCGGTCGCCCCGGGTTGCAACATCCAGTGCAACTACTGCAACCGCAAGTTCGATTGCGCCAACGAGAGCCGTCCCGGCGTCACCAGCACCCTGCTGTCCCCCGAGGACGCCCTCGCCAAGGTCAAGCTGGTGGCCAGCGAGATCAAGCAGATGAGCGTGCTGGGGATCGCCGGTCCCGGCGACCCACTGGCGAACCCGAAGCCGACCTTCCGGACGATGGAACTGGTGGCCCGGGACTGCCCGGACATCAAGCTCTGCCTGTCCACCAACGGGCTGACCCTGCCGGACCACGTCGACCGCATCGCCGAGCTGAACGTCGACCACGTCACCATCACGATCAACATGATCGTCCCCGAGGCCGGGGAGCGGATCTACCCGTGGATCGCCTTCCGCGGCAAGCGGTACACCGGCCGGGAGGCGTCCCGGATCCTCTCCGAGCGCCAGCTCGAGGGCCTGGCGATGCTCACCGAGCGGAAGATCCTCTGCAAGGTCAACTCGGTGATGATCCCCGGGGTCAACGATGACCATCTCGTCGAGGTCTCCCGGAAGGTCAAGGAGCTCGGTGCCTTCCTGCACAACGTGATGCCGCTGGTGTCGGCGCCCGAGCACGGCACCCACTTCGGCCTGACCGGGCAGCGCGGCCCCACCCCGCAGGAGCTCAAGGCGCTGCAGGACCGCTGCGAGCAGGACGACGGCGCCGAGATGAACATGATGCGGCACTGCCGGCAGTGCCGCGCCGACGCCGTCGGCCTGCTCGGTGAGGACCGGGGTGAGGAGTTCACCCCCGAGGCGTTCCGTGGCCGTGAGATCGACTACGACCTCGAAGGCCGTCGGCAGACGCACAGCGAGATCGAACGGTGGCGCTCCGAGGTTGCTGCCACCCGGGGAGCGCTGAACATCTCGACCGGCGCGGTCATTCCCTCCGGCCCGGGCGCATCCCCCGATGAGGGCACCCCGGCCGGGGCCCGCCCGGGGAACGCCCGCCCGGAGGACGTCGTGCTCGTCGCTGTCGCGACCAAGGGCAGCGGCGTGGTGAACCAGCACTTCGGTCACGCGACCGAGTTCTGGATCTACGAGGGGGGTCCGGGCTGGGCCCGGCTCGTGCAGACCCGCGACGTGGACCGCTACTGCAACGGCCCGTCGGACTGCGACGAGGACGCCTCCAAGCTCGACAAGACGGTCGCGATGCTGTCCGACTGCGCGGCGGTGTTGTGCAGCAAGATCGGCATCGGGCCGCGCGAGGCGCTCGAGAACGCCGGGATCGAACCGGTGGAGCTCTACGACCTGATCGAGAAGGCGGTGGCCGAGGTCGGCTCCCGCCTTGTTGCACATCGTGCCGAAGCGGAGGTTGCCGTCCGATGAGCGCCACCACCCCCACCGTCGAACTGACCGACCGGGCCGTGAAGCAGGTCCGTCACCTGCTCGCCTCGACTCCCGGCACGAGCGGGTTCAGCCTGCGGATCGGCGTCGACCCCGGTGGCTGCGCCGGCTTCATCTACAACCTGGCGCTCGTCCCCGGCGCTGAGGCCGAGGACGTCGTCGTCGGCCAGGACGGCTTCGACGTCGTCGTCCACTCGTCGATGGTTCACCTGCTGCGCGGGCTGCGCGTGGACTACACCGAGACGCTGACCTCCTCCGGGTTCACCTTCCATAACCCGAACGCGACCAGCTCCTGCGGCTGCGGGACGTCCTTCGGTGCCTCGGACTCCACCGAGCGCACCGCCGCGGACGCCCGCCTGCGCGAGCAGGTCGAAGAGATCATGGAGGAGATCCGGCCCTTCCTGCGGGGAGACGGCGGGGACGCCGAGGTCATCGCGACCCTCGCCGGCAACGGCGAGCCCGGGACGGCGGAGGTGCACCTGCGCCTTACCGGAGCCTGCGGCGGGTGCTCCAGCGCCACCGCGACCCTGACCGGCGTCATCGAGAGCCGGTTGAAGGAGGTCCTGCCCGAGATCGGCCGGGTCGCGCTGGTGTCCTGACAGCGCACTACTTGATCACCTGTTCGGCCTAACCCGGGGAGCGCCCGATGGTCACCGCCCGATTCCGTTCCCACCCGCGTCTTCTGGGGTCCATCTGTGCCGGGCCGCCGGCACCGTACCCATCCCGTCGGCAGGCGCCGTCCGTCTTCGACCCGCATCGACGGTACGAGCGGCAGTTGGGTATCCCGGGCTTCGGAGTGTCCGCTCAGCGGCGGCTCAGCGGCGCGACCGTCCTGGTGGCGGGGGTAGGCGGGGTCGGCGGAGCGGCGGCGACCTACCTGGCCGCCGCCGGCATCGGCCGGCTGATCCTGGTCCATCCGGGCGTTCTGGAGGAGCCGGACCTCAACCGGCAGACCCTGATGCGGCCCGACCGGGTGGGCGACGCCCGGGTGGTGTGCGCGGCCGACACCCTGCGCGCACACCACCCGGGTGTCGAGATCGTCGCCCTGGACCGGGATCTGACCGATCCCAGCCTGCCCCGTCTGATCGCCGAGGCGGACGTGGTGGTCGACGCCCGGCACAACTTCCCCGAGCGGTATCTGCTCAACCGGCTGTGCCTGGCGACGCAGGTCCCCCTGGTCGTCGCCGCGATGAACGCCACCGAGGCGTATCTGCTGGTGGTCCGGCCGGGTTCGCCCTGCCTGCGGTGTGTGTTCCCGGAGGGGGACCCGTCCTGGGAGCCCCTCGGTTTCCCGGTGCTCGGCGCGGTCGCCGGAACGGTGGGCTGCCTGGCGGCGACCGAGGCGTTGAAGATCGCCGGTGGATTCGCCGAGCCGGCGGTCGGCCGGCTGATCCACCTCGATCTGTGGGACACGGACCTGCGGACGCCGCGGACGCGGCGCGATCCCGCCTGCGTGGACTGCGGCTCTGGAGGCGCATCGTGATCTATCTTGACTACAACGCGACGACCCCGGTCGACCCGGAGGTCGTCCGGGCGATGCTGCCGTTGCTGCGGGACCACTTCGCGAATCCGGCCAGCTCGCACCCGGCCGGGCAGGCCGTCGCCCGGCTCGTCGAAGGAGCCCGGCGGGACGTGGCGAACCTCGCCGGCGCCCAGCCGCGTGACGTCATCTTCACCAGCGGGGCGACCGAGGCGGCCAACCTGGCGATCGCCGGGGTCCTGGCCACCGCCCCGCCGTCCTGCCGCCGCGTGCTCGTCGGAGCGACCGAGCATCGGGCGGTCCTCGCCGCGGCGGAGGCCGCGGCGCGGGTGCACGGGGCGATCGTGCAGACCATCCGGGTTCATCCCGACGGCACGATCGACCTCAACCACCTGCGCGCGCTGCTGCAACCGGTATGGGACGGTTCCGCCGTCGCGGGGGGCTCCGCGATCGCGGGGAACGGGGGGGTCCTCGGGGCCTCCGTCTCGAAGGTCGCCCTGGTGGCGGCGATGACGGCGAACAACGAGACCGGGACGCTGAACGACCCGCGGCCCATCGCCGAGCTCGCCCACGGGGCGGGGGCGTTCTACCTCGCCGACATCACCCAGACGCTGGGCCGGATGCCGGTTTCGGTCGCGGATGCCGGCATCGACCTCGCCGTCGCGTCCGCGCACAAGCTCTACGGGCCCAAGGGCACCGGCGCGCTGATCGCCGGCCGGCACGCCCGGTCGCAGCTGGCACCGCTGATCCACGGCGGCGGGCAGGAACGGGGCCTGCGCGCCGGCACGGTCAACACCGCCGGGGTGGTCGGCTTCGGCGCCGCGGCGCGGATTGCCGCCGCGGTGATGGAGGACGAGGCCCCGCGGCAGCGGGCCCAGACCGAGCTGCTGCACGATCTGCTCGTCGAGTGGCTCGGCGTCGATGCCGTCGAGCTCAACGGGCCGAGTGAGCGCGGCGGGGGCCGCGAATGCCGGCTGCCGAACACCATCAACCTGCGGTTTGTCGGTGCCGACGCCGACGCCGTCCAGGCCTGTCTGCCGGACGTGGCGGTGTCCGCGGGCTCCGCCTGTCACGGTGGCGGCGCCGAGCCGTCCCATGTGCTCACCGCGATGGGCCGGTCGACCACGGCGGCCATGGAGAGCCTGCGGTTCAGCGTGGGCCGGTTCACCACCGTCGACCAGATCCACGCCGCCGCCGCCGCGGTGGCTCGCGCGGTGCTGCGCGTGCGTGCCCTGGAGCAGAACCGATCGAACGATCTCTTCGACGGCCCCACCACCGAGTTCCGGGTGCAGGAGATCCCCACCGACCGGGTGTTCTCGCGGGCCCTGCGCATGCCCGAGGTGCCCGCCCCCCGATCCGCCTATCCCTGACCCGTTCCCCGCGCTTCCCTGACCCCGCTTCCGCGCTGTCAGCGTTGCCACGCGCGGTCCCGCTCGCCCGGCGCGGGCGTGCGTAGCCGAGAAGTTGAGATGAGGTTTCGCCATGCCAACCGAACAGTTGTCCGAACGACCCGACCCGGGGGTCACGCAACTGGAACACGTGGTGATCCGTTTTGCCGGTGACTCCGGCGACGGGATGCAGCTCACCGGTGACCGGTTCGGCGCCCAGGCCGCCGCGGGCGGCAACGACGTGGCGACGCTGCCGAACTACCCGGCGGAGATCCGGGCGCCAGCCGGAACCGTGGCCGGGGTGTCGAGCTACCAGCTCCACATCGCCGACCACGACATCAGGACCCCGGGCGACCGGCCCGACGTTCTGGTCGCCATGAACCCCGCGGCGCTCAAGGCGAACATCGCCGAGCTGCGTCCCGGCGGGGTCCTGATCGTGGACACCGACGCGTTCACGGTGATGGGCCTGGAAAAGGCCGGTTACGAGGCCGATCCCCTGACCAACGGGTCGCTGGACGCCTACCACGTGCACGCGATCAACCTCACCGGTCTCGCCGCCACGGCCGTCGCTGAGTTCAACCTGAAGCGCAAGGACGCTGCCCGGACGAAGAACATGTTCGCGCTCGGCCTGGTGTCCTGGATGTTCAGCCAGCCCATCGAGGACACGATCGCCTACCTGCAGAAGCGGTTCGCCGCGAAGCCGGACGTGCAGGCCGCGAACATCGCCGCGCTGCGGGCCGGGTGGATCTACGGCGACACCACCGAGGCCTTCGCGCTCGCCTACGAGGTGAAGCCGGCCAAGCTGCCCGCCGGCACCTACCGGCACATGAAGGGCAACAAGGCGATCGCCTACGGCCTGGTCGCCGCCGCGCAGCAGGCCGGGATGCCGCTGTTCCTCGGCGCCTACCCGATCACTCCCGCCTCCGACATCCTGCACGAACTGAGCGCGCTCGCATCCTTCGACGTGCGCTCCTTCCAGGCCGAGGACGAGATCGCCGCCATCGGCTCCGCGATCGGCGCGGCCTTCGCCGGGATGCTCGGCGTGACCGTGACCTCCGGTCCCGGGATGGCCCTGAAGACCGAGGCCCTCGGTCTTGCGGTGATCATGGAGTTGCCGCTCGTCGTCGTCAACGTGCAGCGCGGCGGGCCGTCGACCGGTCTGCCGACCAAGACCGAGCAGTCCGACCTGCTCCAGGCCCTGTACGGCAGGCACGGCGAGGCGCCGCTGCCGGTGATCGCGGCGCGTTCGCCCGCGGACGGCTTCGACGCCGCGCTGGAGGCGGCCCGGATCGCGCTGGCCTACCGCACCCCGGTCATCCTGCTGTCCGACGCCTACGTCGCCAACGGCAGCGAGCCGTGGCGGGTGCCCGAGACGGCGGAGCTGCCCAGCATCGGGATCGATCTCGCCACCGGCCCGAACGGGATGGACGAGGCCGGTAACCCGATCTTCCTGCCGTACGCGCGGGACCCGATCACGCTGGCCCGCCCGCTGGCGATCCCGGGTACCCCGGGGCTCACACACCGCATCGGTGGTCTGGAGAAGGCCGAGCTGACCGGCGCGGTCTCCTACGACCCCGACAACCACGACCTGCTGGTCCGCACCCGACAGTCCAAGATCGATCACATCGACGTGCCGCTCCTGGAAGTCGATGATCCCAGTGGGTCGCCCGGATCCGGCGCCGATGTGCTGGTGATCGGATGGGGCTCGACGTGGGGGCCGATCGGTGAAGCCTGCCGCCAGGTGCGGCGCGACGGTATGAAGGTCGCCCAGGCGCACCTGCGCCATCTCGCCCCGCTGCCGGCGAACCTGGCCTCGGTGCTGTCGGAGTACCACACCGTGCTCGTCCCCGAGATGAACCTCGGGCAGCTCGCCGGACTCCTGCGCCGAGAATGCCTGATCGATACCGTCGGCTACAACCAGACCCGCGGCATGCCGTTCCGGGTGGCCGAGCTCACCTCCGTCATCAGCCGGATCATCCAGGGCATCGACGAGGAGCCGTCGGCGGAGGCGGCCTCGAAGCCGGTCGGGGACGTGAGCGCCCGGTTGAACGCACACCTTGGTTCGAAGCTCGGCACGGCCGGGGGGGCAGGACGATGATCTCGCTGAATGATGGATCCGGAGAACCGTCGGGTGACTCGGCGGGACGGCCGGCGCTGACCGTGCAGGACTACATGACCGGCAACGAGGTCCGCTGGTGCCCCGGCTGCGGGGACCACGCCATCCTCTCGACGATGCGGGGTCTGCTGCCGGCCCTCGGCGTCCCGCCTGAGAACATCGTGATCGTGTCCGGCATCGGGTGCTCCTCGCGGTTCCCCTACTACCTCGACACCTACGGCATCCACTCGATCCACGGCCGGGCGCCGTCCTTTGCGACCGGAGTCTCGATCAACCGGCCGGACCTGGCGGTGTGGGTCGTAACCGGTGATGGCGACGCGCTGTCGATCGGCGGTAACCACCTTATCCACGCGCTGCGTCGCAACGTGAACCTCAAGATCATGTTGTTCAACAACCAGATCTACGGTTTGACGAAAGGTCAGCACTCGCCGACCTCCAGGATCGGCACGATCAGCCCGTCGAGCCCCCACGGGTCGCTCGACAACCCGTTCGACCCGGTTGCGCTCGCGCTCGGCGCCGGCGCGACGTTCGTCGCCCGCACGATCGACTCGGACCGTCGCCACCTCACCGCCACCCTCACCGCCGCCGCGGCGCACCAGGGAACGGCGCTGGTGGAGATCCGGCAAGGCTGCCCCACGTTCAACGCGATTCCCCGTCAGCCGAAGCGGTCCGATGCCGGCGCCGCCGGGGTCGCCGGGGCGAAGGGCGAGCAGGGGCCGATCCGGCTCTCGCCCGGTATGCCGGTGGTCTTCGGCGTGGACGAGCAGTACGCCGTGATCCGCGACCCGGCCACCGGGGAGCTGGCCGTCGGGCACAGCGGTGACTCCCGCGTCGTGGTGCACGATCCGACGGTGGAGAACTCGACCTACGCTTACGCCCTAGCCCAGCTGGCGCGGGCGGAGTTTCCGGAGCCGCCGATCGGCGTCTATCGGTCGGTCTCGCATCCCGTGTTCGACCAGCTGTTCCAGGAGAGGCTGGCGACCGTCCGGCCCGGCGGCCTAGGCGACCTGCGGACGTTGCTCCAAGGTGCCGACTCCTGGACGGTGGCCGGGTAGGTCGCCGCCGGGTGACCTACGGCTGGGATGAGACCTACGGCTGAGGCGAACCGGACCGATGGGCGGTCGCCGGGTGGACGCTCGGGGGCGAGGGGATCAGGCCTGTCAGGGCTGGCCTGATCCCCTCAGGGGATTCCGCGTTACTGTGCCCGGCTCGGCCTCGGCCCGGAGTGATCCCGGTTCCGGGCCCATGTGGTTTCCGTCATGGTCTCCGGCCTCATGGTGATGACGGCCTCCTGGTGATGACGCCTGCACGCCGTTTTCCGGGATTTTTGTCACGCCGCTTTCTCGTCAATCGGCATTCCGCGGCGGGTCATCTGGTCAACGGCACGACCGGTCGGCATTACCCGTCGGGAAACCCGTCGAGACACGTCGATTCAGGCGCGGTACGGGGAACGCCGGGAACGTCTCCAGCCGACTCCGGCCCCGAACTCTGCTTCGACCCCGGCCCCTGATTCGGCCCCGAAATGTAGAGGGCCGGTGCCCGGACGGGATGGGTCCTGGGCACCGGCCGTAGGCCGGCGGTCTCGCTGACGCCGTGGCCGCGTCAGCCTTCGCCGGCGGCTTGTCTCGTTAGCGTCTGTAGGACGCGACGAAAGCGGTGTCCGCCCTGATCGGGCCGATCTTGCCGGCGCCGCCCGGATTACCGATCGGAGCATCCCGACCAGACAGGATAGCGGTGAAGAACCGGGCTTCGTCCGTAATGAACTCGGCCTCGCTCGCCGGCACGATCCGGGTACTCTTGATCGCGTCGACCGGGCAGGCCGACTCGCAGGCTCCGCAGTCGATGCACTCATCCGGGATCGTCATTAAATAAGTTGATCATTTGATCTGTGTTTGGG
>NZ_CDWTNB010000055.1:0-21302 GCF_977947065.1 Frankia sp. CgJB1 | reverse complement strand
CAGGGGCGAAGGCAACGGCGTTGACTGTTCGCGCCACCGGAAGGAACGACAGCAGGGGCGTCAGCGCCGGCGGCCGGGGTGGGTGCCGACGACCGGCAGTTCGCCGACGGGCTTGCTCTCTCACCGCTCGACGCGCCAAGCGGACCGCGCCGCGTACGACGGCTAGTTCCGGCGAGTCGTCGATCAGGACGGGTTTGCCGAAGCATTCGGCCAGCATCGTCGTGACCAGCGGGATGCGGCTGCTTCCGCCGACCGGCACGATGACGTCGACGTCCTGCCAGCGGGTGTTGCTTCTGTTTACCGTGCGGTCACATATGGCGATCGTTTCGGCCAGCACGGGGCGCAGGTCGTCCTCCCACTCCGCGCGCCGCAGCGTGAACGGCAGCATCGGTGTCCGCTGCAGCGAGGGCAGCATTTCGGCGTACCTGTCTACCGAAGAGAGCATGTGCTTGACCTCGACGCAGCCCTCGCCGAACCGCCTGCGTTCATCCAACAACCTCTCGAAGCCCTCGTGACCGAGGTCGCCCTGTTCGGCTAACAGGCGCGCGACCGGGTCCGGGAAGCGGCGGGCGATCATCTCCCGGACCATCCGGTCGAACCGAGTGCCACCGACGTCGTCGAGGCCGCCGACGTCGAACGCGTGTAGTCCGTCAGGCCCCGCCGTGGCGATCGCGCAGTCGAACGTCCCGCCACCGAGGTCGTAGACGAGGACGGTCCGGCGTTCCGGCAGGGCGTGTCGGACGATCGCGTCCGCCGCGGCGGCGACCGGCTCCCGCTCGAGCCGGACGACTTCGGGGTCGAACCCGGCGAGTGCTGCAGCCTCCCGCATCCGGGCCTGGTTGGCTGCTTCCCACGTCACCGGGATGGTGATCACGACGGCGGCCGGGGTGCCCGGGACCTGTCGCTCCGCTTCGCGCCGAAGGAACCGCAGCACCTCGGCCGCGAGTTCGTGCGCTTCGAATGACCTGGCGCCCAGCTTCTTCGGGCTCCTGCCAAAGTCGCGCTTGAACTCGTTCCGGAACAGCTCGGCCTGGAGCAGCCGCAGGTTGGCGGCACGTTGGCCGACGACAACCTCGCCGGCGGCGTCGAGGCAGACGGCGGTCGGCATCAACATTGGCCCGGGCGCGCCGGGCGCAAGCCGTACCGGGACGGGGTCGTCCCCCTCGCCGCCCCGACCTACCATGATCGATAAGGTCGACATCCCGAAGTCGATGCCGTACACGAGTTCGTCCATTGTCGGATCCCGTCTCGACCGCAATCAACTACCACGACCGCTGGCGCAGGCCGTCGACCCGCTGCGACAGCTCGCCCAGGCGGAGCGTGGCGGCCCGGAAGTCCTCGCGCCGTCGCTTCAGAGCGTCGATCTTGGCCCGGGCGTCGCCGGCCTTGCGAACATCGTCGTGTAGCGTGCGAAGTGATCCCTCAATCGTCGCCCGGTCCGCGGCGATCCGCGTGGTGAGATCGGCGGCCATATTCACCTTGGTGTCGCTGACGACCTGGTTGAACTGCCGCAACGCCGCCTGTTGGTCTTCGGCGAGCCGCGGTGAGATCGACTCGCGCAACATCCTGGTCCGGTTGCGTCGCTCCTCTCGCTTGACCCGGCTGTGGTGATCACGCCACCCCGCCACAGCGCCCGCCAGGAACCCCGCGGTCGCGAAGTCGCGCGCGGCGCTGCCCGCCGCAGAGGTCGAGTTGGGCTCTGATCCTGGCCGGCCGTACTCCGCTCGAGGCAGGCCGTAGCCTGCCTGCCTCCAAGGGTCTAGTCCGTACCCCGATGGTGAGCTGGAGCCAGGCCAATCCTGCTGCCGGTCCTTGTGGCGTTCCACGTACCCACCGAGCCGGTTACCGAAGAACATCCCCTGCATCCCGCCCGAACCCGCCGCCCAGAGGTACCGGAACGCACGCACGACGAACCCCTCCCGGTCCTCCTCGAGCGCGTCGTCCGACAGCTTCACCTCCGATACAAACGGTTCGGAGTTCGCGACGTGTGCGTCCAGCGAAAGCTTGGTCAGCTCGCGGTATTCTTTCGTCACCTCGTCGGCGGCGCGGTTGAAGGACAATATCGCTTGCTGGTATGTGACGGTCATCGTATGAGTCGTGTCGCTCACGAGCTTGTCTGGATTCGACCGGCCTTCGTCAGTGTCTGCCTTGCCATGGAACGCGGCCCGCTCCTCGCTCAGCGATACTTCGAGCTTGCGGCGGATCGGACGGGCTTTGAAATCGACGTCCTCGGCCAAGTCCTGCCGCCATTGCGCGCCTTTCTTCGTCAGGTTGTCCGCCCGCGCCATGGCGTCTTGCAGTTTCGCTTCCATCGCCTCGACGTCGTCGGTGCCTTCGAGGCCCGCCAACTGGGTGCGGAGTATCTCGGCCACGCGGTGGATCTCGGTGGTCATCGCGTCGATCGCCTCGTCGAGCTGGGCGGCGCCGCAGGTAGCACCCAAGCCGTTCCACATCTGGTCCTCGAGTGCCGGCAGCCCTGACTTCGCGAGCATTGCCTCGTCGCTCTTGGCCAGCGCCCGCCATTTGCGGTTCGCCGACACCGGCATGACGACGACGTCGGCCTCTGCGATGTTGGTCTCCTTGGCCACTCGTTCGCGGGCTGCGGCCACGACGGGTGCCGGGTCGGGCTTTTTGTCGATCATGGTGACCGCGGTGACGACCACGGGGCAGGCGCGGTACGCGTCCTCCCGGAGAAAGCGCAGTTCGCTGGCCGACAGCGGATCGGTGGCGGTACAGACGAACAGGATCGCGTCGGCCTCGGGCAGCACCTTGACGGTGGCGTCGCGGTGCGCGGGGTTGTCGGAACCGACACCAGGTGTGTCCGCGAGCACCAGCCCCGACGAGAGGATCTCGATCGGCGCGGTCATCGCCACCCGCTGGATGTTCTTGCGGTTGTCTGGATTGGCCTGCTCGGTAACGTACTCGCGCACCTCTCCGAGCGGCACAGGGATCGCTGGTCGGTCAGCGAAATAGACCGTCGCTCCCTCGGTGTCTCCCCACTCCAGGGTCACGACGACGCAGGTCGTGACGTCCACGTCCACCGGGAACAGGCCGCTGCGTTCCACGATCGCATTGAGCAGGCTTGACTTGCCCCGCCGGAACTCGCCGCAGGTGACCACCTTGTATTGGCCCGACCGAAGCTTCTCCCATGCCCGGTCGAGCCGAGCCCGCCCGCCCTCCGACAGGTCGTCGCCGAGTAGGCCGACAACCTCCGGAAACATTGCGAGAACCTCAACGCGGAGGTCTTCCAGGTCACTCATCTTTCTCCCCGTTCGGCGCGGCTTCCCGGTCGGCAGGCCGCGGTGGCCGCCCGGCGGATCCGGCTGTCAGTGTTCGCCGCCGGGCTGGCCAGCCTCGTCGGCGTACCTGTAGACGACGACCGCCGCGGGCCGGAGGAGCTGGCCGCGCCAGGCGTAACCAGGGCGCACCGTCGCGGCGATCCATTCGGCCAGGTCCGCCTGCCCGGTAGTACGGGTGGCGACGATTTCATGTCGGTCGGGGTCGACCGGACCGTCGTCGGTGATACGGACCACGTCGCACTGGTCGAGCACCTTCGTCGCCTGCTCGCCCAACCATTCCATTATCGCGAGGTTCTCTTCGGCGGATCTCGGCTCTGGTTTGGTGAGATCAGCGAGTTGCTCCACGAGAGCGATGGTCTGGTCCACGACGGGATGCGGCTCGGCCGCCCAAGCTGACTCCCACGCCCGGCTTTCCCGACCGGCGTCGGCGCCGAGTTCCACGCTGGCCCGGCCCTGGCCGGCTTCGTCTCGGCCAGCCGAGTTCTGGCCGGGTGGGTCAGCGCTGGCCGGATCGAGGCTGACGGCGCCCGCGCTGTCCGCTGCGGGCTGGTCCGGTGCGCTGGCGAGGTCGGCGAGGTCGCGTTCGGCGGCCTCGAGCCGGTTTCATAGGTCGGTGGTCCGCGCGCGTTCCTCGTCGAACGCGGCCCGCGTCTCGGCAAGCTCCGCTTCGGACGCGCGCAGTGCCGCCCGCGCGCCAGCGTCTGGAAGCAGGCGTGACAGCCTAATTCGCCGGCTCATCGGTTCGTTCTCCTCGGCGGGGGCGCGATGACTGGCATCACAGCCGCGGGCATTTACAGCTCCGTCGTCTCGAGCAGGCGCCGGGCGTCGGCGACCCGGTATGATAAGCGTTCGTAGCTGGCCAGGACTGTCCTCGCCGCGTTCGCGGTCGGCAGGTCGAGCAATGGCTGCACGCACCTGCGCGCCCATGCGCCGATCCGCTCCTCGGCCCGCCGTGACATCGCCGCGGGTGACGCCTCCTCGCTCAGCCCGAGCCGGGCCGCGCAGCTGACACCGTGTTCGCCAGTCACGGTGAGCAGGTCAACCGCTTCGCTGTCCGTCAGGGTCAGGACGCCCCGGTAGTAGTCCCGCAGCGCGGCGAGTTCGCGGAAGCCGTGAACGTCGCTGCGGGTTTGCTCGACCATCGCCGCCACAGCCGTGACCTCGGGCGACGGTGACCTCCCTGACCGTCCGGCCTCGGACCGACATCGGGTGACGGCGGTCTGGACTTCGCCGAGACCCCGGTCGAGCTTAATGAGCGCCGCGCGGTTACCGAAATGATCGACGATCAGCTTGCGGAGGCGGGCCACCCCACTGTCGACGACAAGCTGTGCCCGCACCTCGGCCTCCGTCATGTCGTCCCTGAGGTGGCGACAGGCGCGTAGCACCCCCCAGACGCCGAATTCGTTAACGAGCGTCGCCCGCCGATCCGGCCGGCACGCCGACCTCGGGGAGGTCCTCGGTCGCGAATCGCCCCGCATCCTCTAGCAGGTCGCTAAGATCCTCGAGCCCAAGCTCGCGGTTGAGGTCGGCGAACACGTTGAACAGCTCACTGCTCGCCGTCTGCGCGCCGCTCGCGACGATGCCGGCCACGGGGACGATCGTGTAGAAGTGTCGCTGCACCACCGGATCCCGCATCAGACGGTCGACGACCTGCCGGGCGCCGTCAGCCATCGGGTCGTAGGCCCATGGTGTGGGACTGCCGGGAAGGCCGGGCCCCGGCGGCCAGTACCGTTCGTCGCAGCGGCTCAGGACGCCAAACGCCTTGAGCGGGTTGACGTCCCGGCCGTCGGCGGCGCTCTCGCCCGCCGAGAAACGGTCCACGGCGATTAGGTCGATTTCGCCGACCCCGCCACTGAACAGGAAGACGACGGCGTCGGCGCGGTCGACCTCGGCCGTGCTGTCGGCGTGCACGGCGCTTGCATCCCGGCCGGTCGCGCGTAGCACGTCGGTGACCTGGTCGGCGACCACCGGGTCTGTGATGCCGAGGTACCGCGCCGCGTTCGCGGAGTCGACACCGTGCAGACTCGCCAGACCTGGCGTGTCGACCAGCCGGAACGACCGGAGCAACTCGATCGGTGCACCGAACTCGATCTTGCGGATGTCGCGGAGCAGATGAAGGTCCGCCGCGGCGGTGACACTCAGCTTCGCCAACTGGTCAGCCGGGTAATCGACCACAGTGTTGTCGATTAGATGGATCCGCACGGAACGAGTCGGCGCGTGACCTAGCTCGACGACGTTGAAGGTCAATTCGAGCTGGCCGGTCGGCGCGACCTTCTCGCCGACGACGGTCGACTTGCCGCGCTTGATCTGGCCGGCGACGGCGACGCGCATCGGTTCCCGCTGGCGGTCGGCGCATCGCACCAACGCCTGGGCCAGCTCGAACGTCGCCCGGTCATCGACAGGCAGGATGCTCGCGACTGAGCGGAACCGCTCGACGACGGCGGCGTTGGCCGCGGTCACGGCGGCGGTGCTTGCCCCGGTTCCTGCGTTCATTGCTGCCTGCTGCACGGTTCCCCCCGTTGACATCACGATTCTAGGTGAACGATGCTGCGTGGCGTGTCGGACCCCTGTGCCCAGAAAGAGCGGAACGTGTTGGAAAGATGACTATCGGATCATGACTCGCCATGATGCACGTCCGTCCCACTGGGCATGCGGCACTGACATGGCACGTTCCGGTCGGCCCTGTGCCGGCGTGAGCGTGGCGCACTCTGCCAGCATGGGCCTGGTCGTGCTCCCTTCCCGAGTGCGGCCAACAACGCACCGGCCTGGCTGGGAGTCACCAACGGCACTCTGTGAGGAGTCACGCCAGCGGCGGACAGGCTTCTGATCAGGCCAGCAGGTGGACCAGGCTGGTGCCCATGACAGCGACGGACGCGTCGTCGGGAGGGCACA
Organism: Frankia sp. CgJB1; assembly: GCF_977947065.1. NCBI lineage: Bacteria > Bacillati > Actinomycetota > Actinomycetes > Frankiales > Frankiaceae > Frankia > Frankia sp. CgJB1. The sequence goes on along the minus strand of NZ_CDWTNB010000055.1, from coordinate 15,111 downwards.
CGAACGCGGCCGGATCTCCTGCGAGTCACGTCGAGCCACAGGCCTCAACCTGACGGTCCTCATTCAGGAGCACCGACGCGACACTCACAGATCTCATAATCCGCAGGGTGACCGCGACACCCCCTGACTGAGCCGCCGCGATCTCGCCGTCCGACGGGCCGGCGCTGCATGAGCCTCAGAAAACGGACATGTGCAACCCGGGGGTGGTACCGATCGTCCTCACCCACGCCCGAGCCCTACTCGCCAGCACCCCCGAGGGCCGCACCGCCTACCTCGACGCGGATCTGCGCGACCCGGAGCGCATTCTGGCCGCCCCGGAACTGCGCGACACCCTCGATCTCACCCAGCCGATCGCCCTGTCCCTGATCGCGATCTTCCACTTCATCCCCGACTCCGACGACCCGCACGGCATTCTCCGTCGCTTCGTCGACGTGCTTCCGTCCGGCAGCTACCTCGTTCTCACCCACGGCACCGGCGACTTCGACCCCACGTTGCTGGTGGCGGCCGAGGCCTACCGGCAACGGAGGATTTCCACCCAGCTACGCAGCCGCGCCGAGGTCGAGCGTCTGTTCACCGGGCTGGAGCTGGTCGACCCGGGGGTGGAGGTGGCACACCGCTGGCGGCCCGATGACACCGTGCCCGCTGACCTGACCAACGCCCAGGTCAGCTGCTACGGCGCCATCGGGCGGAAAGCGTAGCCGGGCCGGCTCGCGCTTCGGGAATGGTCAGGCACGGTGGATCAGGATGTCGCCGTCGCCGGTACGGGCGCGCACCTCGACGGTCTCGTCGGTGGGCGCGGGGGCGTGGATGGCGGTCAGTTCGCTGTGCACACCGCCGCGTCCCGAGCGGACGTCCAGCAGGGCGGCGGTACCTTTCCGTACTCCCACTTCGAGCCGGCCGGAACCGGATACGAGCGCGACTGCGCCGCGCACCACTTCGCCGATCCGCACGCTGCCCGAGGCGGTCCTGGCCTCGACCCCCGCCAGCGCGCGGTCGACGGTGATGGCACCGGCGGCAGTGATCAGCCGCGCGTTCCCCGTCACCTCACCGATGGTGACGCCCCCGTTGGCCGTCTTGACTACCGCCGAGCCATCGATCTCGCGGATCCGGATCATGCCGTTCGAGGTCTTGATCTCGGCGTGCCCGGTCGTGCGGCCCACGGACACGTTCCCGTCGGCGGTCCCCAGCCGGAGCCTGCCGGTCTGGTCAAGGTCAATGTCGCCGGTGGCGGTGTGGAAGCTGGAATCGCCCAGGCGGCCCGTGCTCTGGATGTTGGTCATCGAGCTCGCGTCGACCCGCGAACCGGTGGGCAGCTCGACTGTCACGGTGACGGAGCCGTCCGGCCCGGACAGCGAGCGGGCCTTCTTCCTGGGTGCTCTGAGGTGAAGCTTCCCTTCGTCGTACTCGATGAGGGTCTCTCGCGCCGTCTGAACGTCGGTGTCGTGCGACGGGTCGCTCGGGCGTACCTCCACGACCGTGTCGGCGCGGTCGCTCGCGTTGATCCGGACGTGGCCGGTCCCGAGTTCGATGACGGCGAGGATCGGCTCGGGGGTGCGGAAAGTCGGCATGATGATCTCCTTGTGGCGTCGTCAGCCCGGGCGTGGCTTGCCCGGGCGCGGTGAACGCTGGCGCGGTGAACGCGGTGAACGCTGGCGTGGCTAGCGCACCCAGCCGCTGTAACGCCGCCCCAGCTGCTGGCCTGCGTGCGGACCGGTGCGCCGTCCCGCGGCACCAGGGTCGAGCGCGGCGGAGACGGCGTGCACCAGCCAGGCGTTGACGGACAGTCCTTCGTGCTCGGCCGCTTCATCGATGCGCGGTTTGAGACGCTCGGGGACGCGTAGCGTGATCCGCGAGGTACGTCCCTCGTCGTCTTCTGGAGCGGCGGACGGTTGCCTGACCACAGCGGCCTTGAAGTCGTCCGCCCCCGAGTGGTCGGTCGGCGGTGGCGTCACGACAAAATCAGGGTCTCGCCCACGCAGGCGTACCTCGACCGAGCCCGGCGCCAACTCTCGGGTGATCTCGTCGGCGGCGGCCGACAGCGCCTCCAGCAGGGCGAGCCTGACGGCCGAGTCCAGGGGCAGAGTGAGCCGCTCGGCCAGCGCGCGGGCGTTCTCACCCCCGGCTTCCGCGGCTGCCGCGAGTTCCCGGCGGAGGTTCTCGACATACGGCGCAAGGTCCATGACGTCATGATGGCACCAAGTTGACGTCATCTGCAAGCTCTGGCAGTCAGTAGGACGTCACAGCTGTCGTCGCCTCGGCTGCCCGGCCGGTACGGCTGCCGGCGGGGCGGTCGCGAACCCTCGTTGCGTGCGACGACTACGAAAAGTAGCGATCGTCGGGGTGCTCTCGTCACCGTCGCAGGCCTCGGCGATAGTGGGGCGATCCGCCCGGTGGCGGCGGTGATGCAGACGGGGGTGGATGTGCCGGGCGACGCGCACGGCGTCAGGATGCAGCCACCGCGGGCCACGGATCCGGGGTCACTGGGCCGGCACCGGGTGCTGGGCAGGCTCGGTGCCGGCGGGATGGGTGTAGTCTACCTGGCCGAGGGTCCCCTCGGCCAGGTCGCGGTCAAGTTGATCCGACCGGAGTACGCCGACGATCCGCAGTTCCGGGCGCGATTCCATCGCAAGGTCCAGGCGTGTTTCCGGGTCGACGGTGCCCACACCGCCCGGCTCGTCGACTTCGAGCTGGAGGCCGAACGTCCATGGCTGGCCACCGAGTTCGTCGACGCCCCGGACCTCGCCGCCCAGGTCGCGGCGGCCGGCCCCCTACCCACCGGGGAGCAGATCATCCTGGCGGCCGGGCTCGCCGAGGAGTTGGCGTCCATCCACGCGGCCGGCCTGATCCACCGCGATCTCAAACCGTCCAATGTGCTGTGGACCGCGGACGGGCCGAAGGTCATCGACTTCGGGATCGCCGCGGCGGCCGAGGCGCGCCCGCTGACCGCGGTGGGCGGAGTCGTCGGCACGCCCGGGTGGCTCTCGCCGGAGCAGGCCACGGGCGGGGAGGTCACCGCCGCCAGCGACGTGTTCGGCTGTGGGGCACTGGTCTGCTTCGCCGCCACCGGCCAGCCGCCGTTCGGCAGCGGCTCCGCCGACGCGGTGGCGTCGCGGATCGCGGCTGCCGAGTTCCAGATCGACTCCGACCGGCTCGCTCCAGAGCTGCACGCGCCCGTCCGCGAGGCACTCGACCGCCAGCCGCCGCAACGGCCTACCGCGCTCAACCTGTGCGAGCGGCTCGTCGGTCACGCCCGGGGGGGCGCAGATCCCAGTGACGCGCATCCTTCCCGACGCAGCCCGGACACCCACCCCACCGGCTGCACCGCAGATCCCGGGTTCGCCGCAGACCCCGGCACCCGAGCCGCGGGCACGCCGTCGCCGTCGCTGGCTGCTGGTGGGCGCCGGCACCGTCGTGGTCCTCGCGCTCGCGGGGGCGCTCGCCACCGTGCTGGTGGCCGGGGGCAACAACTCGAGCGCGGACAACTCGACGAGTAGCCGGCAGTCCTTCACCGCCGACGCGCCGTGGCGTCTCGCGATCATCGACCAGATCGAAGGCACCGACAACGGGTGCACGATCATCGTGACCAGCGACAGCACCGGCGAGCAGCAGACGATCAAGGAGGTCTACGGTGCGAAGACCTTCCAGGTACCGCTTGTCGGCGGCTTCCACTGGCAGGCCAACGACCCCGGGTGCTCGGTGACGGCCCGCTCCGGATCGGGGACGGCCGTCCTACCCTTCGCCCAGCAGGCCGGCACCGGCGACACCGACGCGTTCGAGGTCCCCTCGGGCCTTGTCCGGGTCGAGGTCGTGGACTTCGCCGGCTCGGACGACTGCGGGCTGCAGCTCCACGACGCCGCCGACGGCCGGGAGATCAGCTTCGGCACCGCGGCCCGCGGCGGTCCGCCGTTGCTGCTGGACCCGAGCGGACGCACCCAGGTCTACCTGGCCAACCTCACCTGCGGTGTCCGGGTGTCGGCCGCCCCGGGCTGAGCGGGTTCTGTTCCCCGCTGCCCGGCACAGCGACGTAACGGGCGGTGGCCTCGCGGTCCGGATAACCACGGATGATCCAGGCACCACCCTTCGCGGTGCAGTCGTCCGGGCCGGGCAGCGTCGTCCTGCCCTGCCGCCGCCACGCCTCGAACAGCACGCGGATCACCTCGCCGTGCGTGCACAGCACCGCGTCCCCGCTGTCGTCCTGGGTGAGCACGGCGAGCAGGTCGAACGGCGAGGCGCCGACCGCGAGGGCCGAACACCGTTGCACCGGCAGGCCCCGGTCGGCCGCCACCGGCTCGACGGTCTGCTCGCAGCGGACGTACGGGCTGGTGAGAATCCGCGCCAGCGGAATCGGCCGGAGGAGGTCCACTACCGCCCGCGCCTCGCGCTGGCCGCGCCGGCTGAGCGGACGGTGTTCGTCGCGCCCCTGCCACGTGTGTTTCTCGCCGGCATGGGCGTGCCGGAGAAGGATGAAGTCGACCACGTCCGCTCCTCCTATCGACGCGTAGCTCGGATCCTGTCGTCGAACTCCGGCGATCCGCGATCGCTCGCCCTCCGGTCGAAACCCTCTCTGATCATCTACATCGTCCTGCATGCCGGGCAGGGCCGACCCCGATACCGTAGCGGCCCGTACCGACCGGGCGGCCGTAAGGCCGCTCGTGCCACCGCGGTCCGCACGTCGACGGAGGCGGACTGGCCGAGGTCGTCACCGTTGCGCGCGGCTGATGGTTACGGCCGACTGTTCGTGCGCCAGGTTCATCAAAGTGCCATCTGGGCGACCACGGCGGGTAACACGTGGTCCGTTCATTGGTCGGCTGTTCCCGGTTGGCTTTATGGGCGCTCCTTCGGCGAGGGTCGTCGCCGCTGCGCTGGAGGACTTGTGGACCGTCGTCGCGTGCTCGCGGGGATCGTCGCAGCGCCTTTCGCCGCCGTCCCTCTCCTCGCCCCGGTAGCCGCGTCAGTCGCCCCGGCGGGCGCCCTCGGCTCCGGCGGTGGCCAGCGCCGCCCGACACTGGTGATCGGGCATCGAGGAGCGTCCGGCTACCGTCCGGAGCGCACCCTGGCCTCCTACGAACTGGCCGCCCGGTTGGGTGCCGACTTCGTCGAGCCGGACCTCGTGCCCACCAGGGACGGCGTCCTGGTCTGCCGGCACGAACCGGAGATCGGCGGAACCACCGACGTCGCCGCGCATCCCGAGTTCGCCGCCCGCAGGACGACGAAGATTCTCGACGGCGTCGCGACCACCGGCTGGTTAACCGAGGACTTCACCCTGGCCGAACTGAAGACGCTGCGCGCCAAGGAACGGCTGCCCGAGGTCCGCCCGCAGAACACCAGGTACGACGGCCAGTTCGAGATCCCGACGTTCACCGAACTGCTTGATCTACGCGCCCGGCTGTCCCGGGAACTCGGCCGCGAGATCGGCGTCTACCCGGAGACCAAGCACCCGACCTATTTCGCCAAGGCCGGCCTGCCCCTGGAACGGCGGCTGCTGGACATCCTGGTCCGGTACGGCCTGAACCACCGGGGCGCGCCGGTGTACGTCCAGTCCTTTGAGACCACGAATCTCTGCGAGCTGCGTACACTCGGCCTGCGCACGGCCTCGGTACAGCTGCTGTCCGCCACGGGCGCGCCGTTCGACCTCGTCAATGCCGGCGACCCGCGGACGTACCAGGATCTGTCGACGCTGGCCGGGCTGTGGCAGATCGCCCGCTACGCGAACGGCATCGGCCCGGACAAGCTTCAGGTCATCCCCCGGGCCGGGGACGGGACGCTGGGTACCCCGACCTCCCTGGTCACCGACGCCCACGCCGCCGGGTTGGTGGTGCATCCGTACACCTTCCGCGCGGAGAACACCTTCCTCCCGAAGGACTACCAGGTGGGCACCAGCCCCAGCGACCTCGGCCGGGCCGTCGACGAACAGGTCGCCTATCTCAAGACGGGCATCGACGGGCTGTTCACCGACCAGGCCGATATCGGTGTCCGCGCCCGGGCCGTCGCCGCCGGCCTCCCGAACCCCGGACCCCCGCCGGCCGACCACCACCCCACTCACTGACTCGCCGGCAGGTCCGCCTCGACATCGGACAGCCGGTTAACCGAGGGTCGGAAGCACCCGTTCGAAGAATTCGTGGTGACCGGCGAACGTGAGCTCCAGCCGGGTGAACTCGTGTGGCGTCACCCAGCGGGCGTCGCTCACCTCGCCCGGGTCGAGGATCAGTTCCTCGTCGGATCCGACCTCGGCGGTCCACCAGTGCAGCTGGTAGCTGCCGTCGTCGGTGTCGCATTCCCAGACCTTCGCAAGGGGGGTGACAGCCAGCCCCACCTCCTCGCGGACCTCGCGAACCAGCGCCGCCGCCTGGCTCTCGCCGGGCTCGATCCGGCCGCTCAGCGGAGCCCAGTAGCCCGGTCTCTGCGCCTGCGGCCCACGCCGGATGACCAGTACGCGACCGGCCCTCAGCAGCACCGCGACCACGGCCTGCCGTTTGCCCACCGCTGCCGTCACGGGAACCAGTGTAGGGAGGAGGCCGACGTCGCGACGGAAAAGTGTGGAGGGTTGGGCACGGTCCGCCAGGCCAGGTCCGGGGATGCACCGTCACCGTGGCCACCCCGTCCTCCGCCGTGGCCAGGAGCAGCCCGTCGCCGCCGGGGAGTTCCACGTCCGGAACGTTCTCCCGGTCTCTACCTCCCACAGCCGGGTCATCGTGTCTTCCGCCCCGACCGGGCGCCACCGTGGAGCAAACAGCCCACCGGTGGTGTCACCGGCCCGTCCGGCACCACTCCCCACCGGGTTGCCGTGCACGAGGTGCGGCCGATCGTCCATGTCACCCGTACAAGCAGGTCTTCCACCAGGATCGGGAGTTCCATCACCGGCTCCCCGGCCCGGGCAGGCGCCCACCGGTGGGCCTTGTCGAACTCCGCCCGCGGAAAGCTGGTGATCAGTGCGCCGTCGCCGTCCAGGACCAGCAACGGCCATCCCCCGCCGGTCACAGGATCACCACCGGATCATCCGGCCGGTGCAGCGGCGCGGCAGCACGGTCGGCCTCGACGCAGGCGTGCACCACCTCGCCGTCCTCTCCACCGGCGAGCAGGTCGCCAACCCGAAGCCGCTCGCCTGCTCGCTGCGCAGGCTGCGGCGCGCGTCGCGGGCCTACGCCCGGTTGAAGCCGGGAAGCGCTGGCCGACACCAGCGGGCCGCGCACCTCGCGAAGATCCACGCTCGGGTGGCGAACCAGCGCCGCGACGGGCTTCACAAGCTCACGACCCGACTCGCGACGTCCCACGATGTGATCGTGGTGGAGGATCTGCACGTCGCCGGGATGGTCCGCAACCGGCGCCTCGCCCGCGCCGTGTCCGACACCGGCCTGGCCGAGATCCGCAGGCAGCTCGCCTACAAGACCATCTGGTACGGGTCGCGGCTGGTCGTCGCGGACCGCTGGTATCCAAGCTCGAAGACCTGCTCCGGCTGTGGCTGGCGAAACCCAAGCCTGACCCTGGCCGACCGCACCTTTCACTGCCAGTCCTGCGGGCTGGCGATCGACCGCGACGCCAACGCCGCGGTCAACCTGCATAACCTCGTCGACCGCCAGTACATTGGCGACGTTAAAACTGCCCGTGGAGTCGACCGTAAGACCCCGCCTGCGGGGCCGGTGGCTGTGAAGCGGGAACCCGGCACCGCGCCAGCAGGTCAGACTGGGGGTGCCTCACCGAGAGGCGAGGCGGCATGAACAGCGCTATCCAGCTCTCTCATGTAACGGTGATTCCCCCTCGGGCGATGAGCTGGGCGGCGATGACGTTGCGTTGGATCTCGTTGGTGCCTTCGCCGATGATCATGAGTGGGGCGTCGCGGAAGTAGCGTTCGACGTCGAACTCGGTGGAGTAGCCGTAGCCGCCGTGCACCCGGACCGCGTTGAGCGCGATCTCCATCGCGGTTTCCGAGGCGAACAGCTTGGCCATCCCGGCTTCCAGGTCGCATCGCTCGCCGGCGTCGTAGCGGTCGGCGGCCAGGAGGACGAGCTGGCGGGCAGCGGTGTACTTGGTGGCCATGTCGGCGAGATAGTTGCCGATGGACTGGTGTTTCCAGATCGGCTTGCCGAAGGCCTCGCGTTCCTGGGCGTAACGCAGCGCGTCGTCCAGCGCGGCGCGGGCGACACCGAGGGCGCGGGCGGCGACCTGAATCCGGCCGATCTCCAGGCCCTTCATAATCTGCGCGAATCCGCGGCCTTCCTCGCCGCCGAGCAGCGCATCGACGGGGGCATGGTAGTCATCGAAGGACAGTTCACAGCTTTCGACGCCCTTGTAGCCGAGTTTTGGCAGGTCTTTGGACACGGTGAACCCGTCGCCGGGTTCGACCAGCAGGATGCTGATGCCCTTGTGCCTGGGCTCGGCTTTCGGATCGGTCCTGCACAGCAGCGCGATCAGCTGGGAGCGGCGGGCGTTGGTGATCCACGTCTTCGACCCGTTGACCACGTAGTGCTCACCGGCGCGGCGGGCGCTGGTAGTGAGGGCCTGCAGGTCGGAACCGCCGCCGGGTTCGGTCAACGCCATCGTGGCGCGGATCTCACCGCTGGCCAGTGCGGGCAGATAACGCTGCTTCTGCTGCTCGGTGCCGAAGGTGAGGATGAGCGTGGAGACGACGGTGTGGCCACCCATCGCGCCGGCCAGGCTCATCCAGCCGCGGGCGAGCTGCTCGGTGACCTGGACGTAGCAGGGGGTGGAGACGGCAACCTCGCCGTAGGGTTCCGGAATGGCCAGGCCGAAGATGCCGAGCTTTTTCATCTGCTCGATGAGCTTCTCGGGATAGTCGTTGGCGTGTTCCAGGTCCCGGGCGACCGGGCGGACCTCCCGGTCGACGAAGTCGTGCACGGTGTCGACGATGGCTTGTTCTTCCGCGGTCAGGGTACTCACGCTGGGTCCTCTTTGAATGGGGGGCCGGGGATCGGCGGAGGTCAGATGACGCCGTCGGCACGGAGCGCGGCGATGGCGGTATCGGTGCGGCCCAGGCTGCGCAGGATGGCGTCGGTGTGTTCGCCGAGGGCGGGAACGGGGTTCATCACCGGGTCCAGGTCGGTGAGGGTGGCCGGGGGCAGGAGGGCGCCGATGTCGCCGCCGGGGGTGGCGACGGTGCGCCACCGGTCGCGGCCAGTCAAGACGGGGTGGTCGAGGAAGTGGGCGACGGAGTTCAGCCGGGCATTGGCGATACCGGCTTTGGCCAGCAACGCCAGCACTGTGCCGGTGTCGAGCGTGGCGAATCGGTCCGCGATCACGCCGTTGAGGGCGTCGCGGTGGGCGACGCGCGCGGAGTTGGTCGCGAAGCGGTGGTCCTCGGCCAGGGCCGGGTCGTCGAGCACGATCCGGCAGAAGGCGTGCCATTCGCGTTCGTTCTGGATGGCCAGCAGCACCGTCTGGTCCTCGGCGGTGGTGAACGGGCCGTAGGGGGCGATGGTGGCGTGCTGAGCGCCGACCCGTGCCGGTTGCCGCCCGCCGTACCGGGTGTAGTAGGCCGGTGAACCCATCCACTCGGCGAGGGCCTCGAACAACGATACCTCGACCGCGGAGACCGCCCCCGTGGTGGCGCGCCGGTAGAGGGCAGTGAGGATGCCGGTGTAGGCGTACATGCCGGCGGCGATGTCGGCGACCGAGATCCCGGCCTTCGCCATCTGGTCCGGGCTACCGGTCAGCGACACGAGGCCGGTCTCGCACTGCACGAGCAGGTCGTAGGCTTTCCGGTCGGCCCAGGGCCCGTCGGTGCCGTAGCCGGAGATCGTGCAGGGGATCACCCGAGGGTGCCGGTCGGCCAGGGACGAGGCGTCGAGGCCGAGGCGAGCGGCGGCGCCGGGGCCGAGGTTCTGCACCAGCACGTCGGCCTCGGCCAGCAGCTCCTCCAGAACCGCGCGCCCCTCGGTGGTCTTCACGTCCAGGGTAAGGGATTCCTTGGAGCGGTTGAGCCACACGAAGTAGCTCGACTGGCCGTGCACCGACACGTCGTAGCGGCGGGCGAAGTCGCCGCCGTCGGGCCGTTCGATCTTGATGACCCGCGCGCCGAAATCAGCCAGCTGGCGGGTGGCGAACGGGGCCGCGACGGCCTGCTCCAGGCTGACCACGGTCACCCCGGCCAACGGCAGCGGGACGTGCGGCGAGGGGGAGCGCTGCGAGGAGGATCGCGGCGCGGCGCCCGGCGTCGCGCCCGACTCGGGGCGGTGCTGCTGGTGCTCGGTTATGTGGTGCTCGGTCACGTCAGGCCGCTCCTTTGGCCAGGCAGGTGGTCTGCCAGCAGCGTCGCGGCACGCGCCCAGTCCAGTCCGGTCAGCAGCGTGGGAACGTCGGGGCCACAGTCGGCGATCTTAGCGCGCAGATCCTGATCCGAAGGTGGCCGCCCGGGCGACCCGGGTGGCAGCCGCTGGCTCACCGAGTACCGGGCGCCACCGCTGAGGGTGAGCGTGATGTCGATGCGGCCGGAGAGCAGCCCGTCACCGCCGGGGGTCTCGGTGACGGCTACGAGCTGGAGCAGGCGCTGGGCTTCGGGTCGGGTCACGGCGAGGTCGGTGAAGCTCCCGAAGCCGGGATGAGGGTCCAGCAGCGCGGCGGCGATGGCATATTCCAGGCTGAACTTCCCCTGCAGCCCGGTGCGGGGCCGATGGTGGATCAGCGGCTGTACTGCGCCCGCGGGTGTGCTCACCTCGATCGCGGTGATGCCCGAGGCGACGGCGTCGGCAGGCAGGTGCTCGCGCAGCGCGCTGATCGGGCGTTGCAGTGCGTAGCAGCAGGGAAAAATCTTGATCGCCAGCCCGCCGGGCACCGCCGGGCCGGTCACGTCGATGTGGTCCGGGTCGCCGCCGACCAAGCGTAGCCATGCGTCCAGCGCGGTCGGATCCGCGGTAGCGCCGACGGCGGCCAGCCTCGCCGCCCGAACTCCCGCGTCGGCGGCGAAGCCGACCTGCAGGGACTTGCCGGCGGAACCGAATGCCCGCTGCACCCCGCCGGCCGCGGGAACTGAGAGCGCGATCACCGTGGCGATCTGCTCGGTCGACAGGCCCAGCGCCACCGACGCGGACACGGCGGCGGCCGGCGCCCCGGCCGTACAGGTGGCGTGCTAGTCGCCGGCATAGTGCGACCAGCCCAGCGCCGCCCCGAGCCGCGCCATCATCCCGGCTCCCGCCAGGTAGGCGCGGGCGTCCCCGCCGACGGCCAGCGTCGCGGGGACGCACACCACGCTGATGTGGGTGGTGGACTCCAGGTGCAGGTCGTCGAAATCCAGGACGTGCCCGACCGCCGCCCAGCGCGCCGCGTCCGGCAACCCGGCCGACAGCGCCACCAGATCGTCCTGCCGGGCGGCGAGCGTGACAGCCATCGTGTCGAGCAGTGAGCGCTGCGCCAGGTCGAGGTCCGCGGCACTCGGCACATAGTCGTGCGCCCACTGGGCCAACGTCTCGGCGGTCGATTCCATCCACAACTCCCGACTCTCGCCAGCGCGGGGCCACACCTGGATCGCCCGTGTTTCACACCTGGGTCGCCCGCGCCTGGGTCGCCCGTGCCCGCAGCGCACCTGCCCGCCCGAAAGATAATGTATGGCCAATAGTGATCGGTAACAGGCAGTGGCGACAGGCAGGGAGGAGCCGAGCGGTGGGCGGCGGCAGGTCGACGGCGGGGGCTGCCAGCCCGCTCGTCCCGGCGCAGGGTCCGTACTTCGAGTACCTGGCGGTCGGGCACGTGTTCGACGCCGCGCCGTCGGTCACGTTGAGCAGCGGGCACGCGGCGATGCACCAGGCGATCGTGGGCGATCGGCTGCGGCTGCCCCTGGACGACGGCTTGGCTCGCGCCGTGGCCGGGCGGTGGCCGGTTGCTCATCCCGCGTTGGTGTGGGATATCGCGATCGGGCAGTCGACGCTGGCGACGCAGCACGTGCGGGCCAACTTGTTCTACCGGGGTTTCGTGTTCCGCCGGTTCCCGGCGATCGCCGACACGTTGTCCACCACCACGGAGGTCGTCGGGTTGCGGCAGAACCGGCCCAGGCCGGGGCGCCGTCCGACCGGGCTGGCGGTCCTGCGGGTCCGTACGGTGGATCAGCAGCTACGACCGGTGCTGGATTTCTGGCGCTGCGCGATGCTGCCCCTGGCCGACCCTGACACGGACACCGGTCACCACGATGACCTCGACGAGGTCGGTGTACACCCTTCTCCGGCGGACTTCGTGGCCGCGGTCGAGCCGTGGCGGCTCGACGTCTTCCGCGAGCAGGTGCGCGGCGGCGAGCATTTCGCCGATATCGCGGTCGGCCGCCGCTGGCGGGTGGTTGGCGCCGACGTGGTGTCCTCGGCGCCTGAACTGGCCCGGCTCACGCTCAACATCGCCACCGTGCATCACGACGAGATCGCCGCGGGCGGGCGGCGTCTGGTGTATGGCGGGCACACCATCGGCCTGGCGCTGGCCCAGGTCTGCCGTGCGCTGCCCAACATCGTCACGGTCGCCGGCTGGGACGGGTGCGATCATACCGGCCCGGTCTACGAGGGTGACTCGCTGAGCAGCACGGTCACCGTGGAGTCCACCCAGGCACTCGCTGCCGGGGGTGGGCTCGCGTGGTTGCGGGTCGAGGTCGAGGCCCAGGCAGGGCCGGCCGGACAGCCGCGGTCGGTCCTGCTGTGGCGGTGCGCGGTGGTTCTGGCTTGACGCCCGCCGAACCGGGGCTGATGGCTACGATGCGCCTGGCCTGAGGCGCCGGTACAGGTACGACGACCCTGCGGGCCGGGGCTTCCGGATGTTGGCCCGGGGGGACCTGTGGGCCTACTTTCCCGGCCGTGGACGAACCAGCAGGCCCGTCGAGGTCGTTAGGAAGGGCGGGAAGGCGCGGGCCTGGCAGAGTGGATGACCACGGGGCCCGGCAGAGGAGAACATCGATGAGGATTGCGGAAGACATCACGCAACTGATCGGCAACACGCCGCTGGTCCGATTGCGTCGCGTCACGGACGGGGTGGGAGCCCAGGTCGTGGCCAAACTGGAGTCCTTCAACCCGGCGCACAGCGTGAAGGACCGCCTCGGGGTGGCCCTGATCGACGCCGTGGAGCGGGCGGGGCTGATCGGGCCGGACACCGTCATCCTCGAACCTACCAGCGGGAACACCGGCATCGCCCTGGCCATGGTGTGCGCCGCCCGCGGGTACCGCTGCGTCCTGACGATGCCCGAGACGATGAGCACCGAGCGGCGGATGCTGCTGCGGGCCCTCGGTGCGGAGCTCGTGCTCACCCCCGGTGCCGAGGGCATGCCCGGCGCCATCGCGAAGGCGGAGGAACTCGCGAAGAACGACGAGCGGTACCTCATCCCGCAGCAGTTCGAGAACCCGGCCAACCCGGCGATCCACCGCGCCACGACCGCCGAGGAGATCTGGCGCGACACCGACGGGCAGATCGATGTGCTCGTCGCCGGGGTCGGCACCGGCGGGACCATCACCGGCGTCGCCCAGGTCATCAAGGAGCGCAGGCCCGAGGCGCGGTTCGTCGCCGTGGAGCCGTCGGCGTCGCCGGTGCTCTCGGGCGGCGTGAAGGGACCGCACCCGATCCAGGGCATCGGTGCCGGGTTCGTCCCGCCGGTCCTGGAGACCGGCCTCGTCGACGAGATCATCCAGGTCGATGGTGAGGACGCCTTCGACCTGGCCCGCCGGCTGGCCCGGGAGGAGGGACTCCTAGTGGGCATCTCCTCGGGCGCGGCGGTGTCGGCGGCGCTGCAGGTGGCCCGCCGCCCGGAGACCGCCGGGAAGCTGGTCGTCGTCGTGCTTCCGGACTTCGGCGAGCGCTACCTGAGCACACCGCTGTTCACCGGGTTCGGGTGACCGACTGTGCTCTCGACGCTGCGCCATGACCTGCGCACGGTGAAGGAGCGGGATCCGGCCGCCCGCTCCACCCTCGAGATCGCCCTGTGCTATCCCGGCGTGCACGCAGTCTGGGGCCACCGGATCAGCCACTGGCTGTGGACCCGTGACCTGCGGCTGCCCGGGCGCGTGGTTGCCACGCTCACCCGCATGCTCACCGGGGTCGAGATCCACCCCGCCGCCACGCTCGGCCCCGGCGTCTTCATCGACCACGCCACCGGCGTGGTCATCGGGGAGACCGCCGAGGTCGGCGCCGACGTCACGATCTACCACGGGGTTACCCTCGGCGGCACCAGCCTGGAACCGGCCAAGCGGCACCCCACCATCGGCGACCGGGTGATCATCGGTGCCGGTGCCAAGGTTCTCGGCAACATCACCGTCGGCTCGGACAGCCGCATCGGGGCCAACGCCGTCGTCGTGCGGCCCGTGCCGCCCGGCTCGGTGGTCGTCGGCGTCCCCGGCCAGGTCATCACCCCCAGCCGCCCCCGGCCGGCCACCGCTCTGCCCGGTCAGGACGACGTGCTCCCCGACCTCGTCGGCGTCAGCCTGAAGTCCCTGCTCACCCGGGTCGACCAGCTGGAGGCGGCGTTCGACGGGAACACCGGGAACAACGGGAACACCGACGGCCGCGCCGACGGGCGGGTCGCCGCCCATCCCACGATCCGCCCGCCCCAGGCCGGTGTGTGGTACGGCGAGGACTTCTCCATCTGATCAACAACCTTCATCGGCGACCTGATCGGTGACACCCCTGGCTCGACCGGTGCCCCTGGGGATCCGGTCGAGCCAGGATTTGCCGGCAAAGCATGCGTCGCCATGACCACTTGATTCCGCCAGGCCACCGAGAGAATCGCTGGCGATCGGGATCGAGCGCTCCTATTTTTGATCACATAACGTAGTGATCTATCATGGATTAGCCATCATGGCGAGGCCCTGGTCTGATGCTGCGTCCCACGTAGGAGTTGAAGCACATGGTGAGGTCGTTCGGGGGGTCGGCATCGCCGCTTCGGGCGGCACGGCTAGCGATAAACGCCACCCAGGAGCAGATCGTCGCGGCGCTGGATGCCAGATCATCGTCGGGTTCGTCCGGGGTGACCCCGAGCATGCTCAGCGGCTGGGAGCTGGGAAGACGCACGACGAGCCCCCGCTACCGGAAGATGCTGTGCGATCTGTTCAGAGAATCGCCGGATGTGCTGTTCGCCCATCAGGACGCGGCGTCCACCGGCCTGGATGGTGAGATGGCGCTTGTCATGGGGCATTCCTGGCA